>DASPGQ010000057.1 GCA_035620555.1 Vicinamibacteria bacterium | reverse complement strand
GTATGGGCATCGCTGCTTCCGATCATGCCGAACTTGTAGGGATTGGCTCCGAGATCGCGCTCGAGCTTGAGGCCGTTCTTCAGAGCCGAACGGGCGTACTCGAACTCGAGCATCTCCCTCGTCTTCGCGACGCTCGCGTCGAGGTTCCCTTTGTCCCAAGTCTCGAAGTCGGCGAACTCATCGTTGGGTGAGAGGAAAGGGTGAGCCTCGCCGTCGCCCTTGGTCTGGGTGGCCTCATAGAGCCTTTCCCACTTCGCCCGCGTCTCGGCATACTCGCGATCGAGGCTCTTGCCGAAGGCTTCGACGATGGGAAACATCTCGCCGTTGCTCAGGTTGCCATTGTGAGCGATGGCGAGAACGCTCCCGCCGGTCTTCTGTTCGTAGGCATCCATCCATTTCCAGAGATCGACGGGATTGTCGCTGCCGTGCGGGGGATAGACGGTAAAGGGTTCGACCTGGCTGGCCTTGTCGCCGTTATCGCGAAAGATGACGTTCCGATGGAGGTTGTTTCCACCGGTGTTCGACGTCCACTCGTAGCCGATGAAAGCCGTGAAACGACCAGGGTCGTTGAACTCTTCCGCGGCCGCGATGGTCTCCTGCCAGGCTCCACGGTAAGCCCGGGTACCGGGGAAGTACATCAGGTCCTGGGGAAATGTGCCGTGGGAGAACGAGACGATGATCTCGATCGCGGCCTCCTGGCCCTTTCCCGCCTGGATCATGTCGTACCATTTGCGACCGGTCGGATTGGCCAGCACTTCCGGTTTGCCGGCAAAGAGGTCGGGAAAGAAGCCCATGTTGTCCGAATGGTCGGCGACGACGAGGAAGTCGAGCGGACGGGAGAGCTTCACTGGCTGATTCGTGGAGGCGGTGACCTCTTCGCCACGCGCGAAACGATAGGCGTCGCGAGGGCTCAAGCGGGCGCCGAACGCGCCCGCGTCCATCGAGAACCCGGTGTGGAGGTGGGTGTCACCGAAATACGGACGGGTGGGATAGTTCCGTCCCGCATAGGGCGAGTAGGGCGGCTTGGGGAAGACGCGCTCGGCCGGTGTTCCCGGGATTTGCGCGAACGAAGGAGGCGCGAGGCCCGAGAGGAGAAGAGCAGCGAGCGCCACGGGGGTGGTGTTTCGGAAAATCATTCTTTGGGTCCTTTCTTCTTGGTCTCGACGTCAGTTCGCGACGAAGTGGAAGACCGGCATTTCTACGGGGCCAGCTTCTGGTAGTTGCTGTTCTCGACCCGAACCTCGAGGTGGTCTTTCGGAATCGAGAGCACGGTCGACGCGGGGTAGCTCGTGCCGTCCGGCAGCGACTGGAGGGTCACGGCGAGCGTAACCTTGTTCTCGGGCTTGTCGAGCCAGGTGTCGACGCTGATTTGCTGCATCGATTTCGACGCCGAGTCGAGAGTGAGCGTCAAGGCGTCCCCACCTTTTTCGTAGTCCGCAAATCGGATCGCGGTCGCTGCCCCACCTGGAGTGAGCGAGAGCTTTCCGGCGGCGATGACCGCCTGGATCTTCTCCGGCGAGGGCGGGACATAACTCTGGACGAGGGCCGCGGCGGCTTCGAGCTCCTCCTTCATCTCACCCGTCTTCTTCGCGATGATCCTCCCTTTGAGGCCGCGCTGCTTCTTGGGCGGCGGAAGTGGGTCGGTGAGCTCGGTCTTCTGCACCGTACCGTCCGGTCCGTATTGGCACGATTCGATTTTCGTGTTCTTCACCTCGCCTTTGACGCTGAGCTCGGTCTTCGTGATCCAGGAATAGGACCGCAGCGCCTGCTGGTTTTGTGCCGCGGCCTCTTTGGCGGCGGCTGCCTTCTGCTGGAGCTCCGGACTTTGGAGCGCCACGGCAATGGCGCCAAAAGCCGACAACGTAGTTGCTGCAAATCCGACGCGTCTCATCTGCTCTCCTTGTTCGTTGCGAGCCTTTGTCGGCGGACGCTCCGAAGTCCTTGTGTTTCAAAGCCGTCCACCCGAGTCACGCGTCCCTGGCCCAGCCGCGTTATCATGGACCCGAAAAGGCATGGCTGAACTGAAGCGGATCGTCCACAGAGACCCCGAGATTCTTGGCGGAACCCCTGTGTTCGTGGGAACCAGAGTCCCGGTAAAGATCCTCTTCGACTACCTCGAGGCTGGAGACAGCCTCGAAGTATTTCTCCAAGAATTCCCCTCCGTAACGCGCGAACAGGCAGTGGCCGCCCTCGAGCTTGCCAAAGAGCTCGTTGCTTCCGATGCGCATTCTGCTTGACGAATCTCTGCCTCGGAAACTTGCCTTGGAGATTTCCGGACACGAGGTTTAGACTGTACAGAACGAGGGTTGGGCAGGTTTGAAGAATGGCGAGCTTCTCCGTCGTGCCGGTGGTAGCTTCGACGTGCTGATAACCGGCGATCGAAACATCGAGTTCCAGCAGAATCTGAGCACGTTGCCGATCGCTGTCGTGGTGCTGATCGCGAAGAATAACCGTATCGAGACCCTTCGTCCCCTGATCCCGAAGATTCTTGCCGTTCTTGAGAGGATCCAGCCAGGTCAGCTCTTTCGGGTGCAGGAACAAGGGTACTCCGTTTCCTGATCGGCCTTTCATCACGACAATCGCGGCGAAAGCTGTCATCGGTGCCTCCTAGCTTTGTTTAGCACATAGCCCGTCAGTGGTCGCGCGCGGCACGGAGTGCGTTCCGGGCGGCTCTTGGAAGGGGATCCAGGCGATGGCCATCATCCCTATCTAAGAATCGCTGGCTATTTCTCTCGCGCGATTTTCGTGAGACGGACGGGCTCGACACCCAGGCTCTCGATCTCGAGCTGTTTCTTCTCCTCGTCGAAGTTGAGCTTCACCGCCATGAACAGGGTGCCCTGACCTTTCTCTTTGCCGTCTTCGCCTTTTTGGAGCTCCATGACGATTCCCGAAACCTCGTACTCCGTAGATCGACCGCTTCTCACCGCCTCGGCCATGCCGATATTGCGATCCGTCACGAGAACGACGACGCGCTTTCCGTCAGGCTGGGAAAACTGGTAGGCGTAATGGAGTCGCACGCTCGGCCAGCCCCGCATGCCTCTTCCAGCCTGAGTGCGAGTCCAACCCGTCTCTTTCTGCTTGCGCAGGAGATCCACCGTCTTCTCCTGCCCATTCTGGATGAGGGACTCGACGAGCGCTTGGCGCTCCTCGTCGGTGCTCCAGCGACTGATGTGGATATCCAGGACCCCGGTCATCCCTGGGCCCATGGCCACACCGAAAGCCCGGTAGCTCTCGTCGATTTTCTCTTGTTCTTCCTGCGCGTATCCGACAGCTGCGCAGAGACCAATGACGATCAAGGAATCAATGGCACTACGAAACGACATTATTATCTCCTCTCTAAGAAAAACATCCTGATGCGCGTGCGACGTTTCTTCGGCGAGGATCGTGGCAGGCGCGAGGGCGCACGAAGTCGCAAGAACCCAGACCAATCGGATCGGAGCCTTTTGCTTTGGCGATGCGATCAGGGGCACGACGGCAAGGCCTTGAGCGGCGCTCATTCCGACGTACACAATACTCCGTTATTCAGTGAAGACCTTTGGAGGAGTGCGATGCCTACCAAAATTTGCGGGGGATTAATGTGACCCGGAATACCAACCCGGAACGATCCGGCGTTCCAAAACGACACCCGGCCTACACCTGCCGAAAGCCAACGCTCTGTTAAGTCATAGAGAACAAGTTGTTTAGGCCGTATGGTACGGTTGGAATACCATTTGCAGTTGCTCCCTTGAAGGAGCTTATTATGATACGCCTTCGAACTCATGACCACGACGGGTTCTCGTTAATTGAGGTGCTGGTCGCGATGTTAGTTACGTTGATTGTAATGGCCTCAGTCTTTGCGCTCCTGCAAAAGGGCCAGAGAAGCTTCCGGAGAGAGCCTCAGGTGACCGACATGACCGCCAGCGCGCGCGCCGGCGTCGATTGGATCAGCCGGGACCTGGCCATCGCGGGGTTCGCCGCGCCACCGAATATAGCCATCATGTGGTTCGACGGGGGCGGCCCGGCGACCGCACCCAATCCGGATGAGCTCACGATCGTCTACTCCGATCCCGAGGTTCCCTGGTGCCGGCCAAAACCCTGTGGGTCCGGCGGCGGGGGTGGCCAGGGCAAAGGCGGTCAGGGCAAGGGCGGTCAGGGTGGCGGAGGAGGAGGACCCTGCAACACCATCGGGATGTCCTCAGTGCTAAACGTCGATCCTGACAGCTTTTCCTACCCTCCGGGTGACTTCGAGCAGGTTTATCACGACGGGCAGATGCTCATGGCGATTCAGGGTCCCAATGGAGACCCAGCTTGCGACAACGTGGCCCCGGGCATCTACCCGTTCGAGCTCACGAGCGATCCGAAATGCACGGGTGCGGGCGGTGCGAATAGCGGTCCCGAAGGCTGCGCCACGCTGCAATTGAGCCATAACCCTCAAGGAGAGATGGACATCAACGTGCCCGGCGGGTTTCAGCGCCAGGTGTCCGCCGACTGTGCCATCATCGGCTGGTTCCACATGGTCCAGTACCGGGTCAACCCCTTGCCCCCGACACCCAATCCCGCGCTCGAGCGTCGGGACATCATCCTCGGGGAGCCCTGGACTCCGGTCTCGAACAACATCGAGAACCTCCAGGTGCAGTACGCGCAGGGAGTAAGCGAGCTTTTCGAAGACGAGCCCGCGCTCGTTCCCCTTGGTGGGGATCCCAACACTTGGATCACGCAAGTCCGCTTCACCGTGACCGGACGGAGCGAGAGCACGAATTTGGAGGGTGGGACCCGAGGCGTCTTCGACCCCAATGACACCCACATCCGGCGCAGCTTCACGACGACGATGAGCCTGAGAAACCAGCTCATGCAGGCGTCGAATATGGGGATTGCCTGGAACTGATTGGCCCCGGCAGGAGGAGAGTCCGGGTTGACCTCGCTGCCGTCTTCGCATTACAAATCGACGCACCTTGGCCGACACGGTGTCGTGGGCGTCGCGCGCGAGATCGCGTGCCGGTGCGAGTGCGATCCTTGTGCTCGCCGGTCTCTCGTGGGCGGCCATCTCGGTGCTGGACCCGCTCCATCCTCGAGGCGCCATCGGGGGCCCGCTGCTTGTACTGTCCGCTTTGCTCTGGCGGGTGCTCCGAGGCCGGGACCCGAAGCTCACCGCCTTTGCTGCCATATTGTCGGTCGGCTACGGTCTCGCGGCGTCGATTCCGCTCGAGTTTCGAGCCGATTCTCGCTCGTACTTCATGTATCTCCGCTCGTTGAGCTTCGATCGGGATCTCGACTTTCGTAACGATCGGGACGCCCTCACCGGCTCATCGTCTCCCAACCCCGAAGAAGCGAGGAGGAACGTCTTTTCGATAGGCCCGGCGGTGCTCTGGAGTCCGTTCTATGCTGCCGCGCATGCGTACGTCGTTCTGGCATCGAAACTCGGCCGCGGTTCCCACGCGGCGGACGGATATAGCGTGCCCTATCGCCGGGCGACGGCTCTCGGGACGGTCACGGTGGTGGTGATCGGGGCGATTCTGCTGGCCTCGACGCTCACAGCTTTTCTTGGACCCAAAGTGGCGTCGCTCTCTGTCCTGGGGGCGATTTTCGCCTCGCCGGTTCTCTACTACGCGTTCTATCTGCCGTCGATGGCGCACGGGGTGGCTTTTGGCGTGGCTTCGGCTCTGCTCTGGGCATGGGATCGGGCACGCTCGAATCCCTCTCTCGGATCGTGGATCGTTCTCGGCGGGACGCTCGGACTATTGATGCTTTGCCGCTGGCAGGGAGCGGTTTACGGAATCCTGGTGCTACTGCTCGCGGTCGAGGGAATCCGCCGCAAGGCCGTGAGGCCCACGTGGGTGCTTGCCGCCGCCGCGGCCGCCGTCCTCGCCTTCGGCCCTCAGGCCATCGTGTGGAAGCTCCAGTTCGACCGCTGGCTTCTGATTCCCCAGGGCAGAGGATTCCTGGACATTTCCTCGCCCAGTTGGGCGCGGACTCTATTCTCCGCCAACCATGGCTTCTTCAACTGGACCCCTTTGATGCTCGTGGGTCTCATCGGGCTCGCCCTCGGTGTGCGAAAGAATCCCCTGCTTTGCGGAGCGGGTCTTCTCGTGTTCGTGGCGACGGTTTGGGTGAATGGGAGCGTTCCCCTCTACGACTTTGCCGCAGGCGATGCCTATGGTGCGCGAAGGTACTCCCTGGTCGTGCCGCTCTTGGCACTAGGTCTCGGCTACGGGATCGAAGCCTATCGCGCCGTGGCGCGACGAGCCCCCCTTCTCGCTCCCGCCGTCGCCATCTTGCTCGCGGGCTTGTGGAACGTCGGATTCGTCTCCCAGTTTCGCGCCCGAAAGTACCGGGAGATGGCGCCGCTCGAGCGTCTCGCGCGGGACCAGGCACGCAGTCTTCGACTGGCGGCGCAAGACGTCTTGGGAGGGCTCGCAGGGAAGCGAGGGAGGGCATTCGCCTACGACGTGTTCTCCGCGGAGTACTTCTACACGAGCTTCAATCGGCACGGCGGAATCGATCTGCGCTCCGCCGATGAGACATTCTTGATGCACGGATGGCATACGCCGAGTCGTCGCACGTCGAGGCGGCCCTTTCGCCGTGCCTTGCACCCCGAAGCCTGCGTTCGCATCCCGCTGTTCGAGCCGTTTCCCCTGCGCATTACCGTAACCGCCCGGGCGCCTGCGGGGCTGGATCATCAATCGATGTCCGTCGCGGTGAATGGCAACGCGGTGGCGGCAGCGACTCTGACCCATCAGTGGCGAGAAGTTCGCTTCATCGTTCCCGAGGACCAGCTCGTTCACGGAGAGAACGCTTTGTGCCTGGGGTTCACGAACGCGCTTCCGGAAGAGAACGGGCGGCGCGTTGCCGCTCACGTCGAGCGGATCCAGCTGCCGTAGTCGCGCTCGACCCTGCATCGGTTAGCCGCGCGCGAGCCTCGCGTCGCGAGCCTTCTTTCGACGTCACTGGGCGGCCTTGCGAACGAAGATATCGCCGTTGAACGTGGTGAAGGACATTTCCGGCCCTCCGCCGTTCACCGTTCCGTGGAACGTCCGGTCGACTTTTACGCGGTAGCTGCCGCCGCGCCCCCGGGAGTCCTCGACCTCCAGGCGGCTCACCGTTGGATCGGACGCGATCTCGAAGTCGCTGTAGATCTCCCCCTGGTCCGACTTCAGGACCAACCGCGCCTTCAAATCGGGAGGAAACGTCACGTCGACGTCACCGTTCAAGGAGCTGAACGACATCGATTTCCCCGGCTCTACCTCGACGAAAGTCACAATGAGATCCTCGTTCAAGGCATGAGCCACCACGGATCCCGAGACTCCGGTAAGCGTCACACCCCCGTTGATGTTGTTCACCTCGATCTCGCCTTCGACCTGCTCAACGCGGATGTCGCCGTCGTTCACGCACTTCAGGACGAGGGACGTCTGGAAGGGAACCCGGATCGTGAGGTCGATGGTCCGATCATGGGAGCTCGCGCTCACCTTCATGACGTTCCCGTCTTCTTCCACGGTGAGGCCGGTGGCCACGCTGGGAACGAGGCGGAGTCCATCCGCACGATCTGAAGCCGTTGCCGGACGGTCTTGCCTCACCCGGGCCTCGACGATCACCTCGCCTCCAGAGTAGCCGGTTACGGTGATTCCTCCGCTGGTCAAGCCGACGCGGACGATACCCGGCCGGCCGGGGTCGCTGAACTCCACGTTTACGCGGTCGGCCGGTGACTCCTGGGCGCTCGAAGCGGCCGCGGCCGTCCACAAAACGATCGTTAGTCTCGACACTCTGCTCCACATCATCGTCACTCCGATTCTGGTCATCTTCTACCCGCGAGCCCTCTCTTGAGGACCCGAATGTCACCGTTGAAGGCATCGAGCTCGATGGGCGGACCACCCGCACCGACCTGGAGTCCGTAGTAGCCGCTGCTCTCGTAGACCTTTTTGCCGTGGCGTTGAGCGAGATCGATCGGGGGAAGCTCGCGAAGATAGGTAGTCGGGAAGTCCGTATACAAGTCGCCGTTGAATGTCTTGACCATGAGCCGTGCCGACAGGTCGGCCTCGAAAACGGCGCTCACGTCGCCGTTCAGAGATCCGAAATAGGATGCCGCGGCCGGGTTCTCGGCGAACACGACGCTCACGTCACCGTTCACCGCATAGGCGCGCCCCGAGCCGGAAGCGTTCGTGATGGAGATCCCGCCGTTGACGTTCTTCACGTCGAAGATCCCGGAGACGGCATCGACTCGAATCTCTCCGTCGTTTATCGTCTTCAGGACCAGATTCGTATGGCGGGGGACCCGGAGGGCAAAGCCGAAGGTGACCTCGTAGCCGTAGTCTTCCGGGCCGCGATAGCGGTTCGAGCCGTCGCCGCGGCGAAACGGCCCGTCGACATAGAGCCTCAACCGATTCTCCTCTTGGGACACCAGCAGCTTGACTTGCTGCTGAGCCAGGTCCAATCGCTCCTGGGAGCGGGCGCGAAAGCTTTCCCGGACGGCGAGCTGGACTGAAGCGCCGTCGTAGCCGACCAACTCGATCGAGCCTTGCACGTTGTCGATCTCGATTTCCGGGGGCCCCGAGGCGTCGAAGTCGAAGGTCCTCTGGAATGTCCCGGTCTTCTCGTGTGGAAATTCCGTTGGTGGGAGCCCGAGGACGAAAGCGAGCACAGTGACGCTCAGCATGAATCCCTCCATCAGCCGATTTGACCTACGCCCCAGCGGGCGCGCTCGCGCACGGCTGGATGAAGCTCGGGCTTCGCCGTGAGGGTGCGCAGGAGCTCGAGGGAGCTCCGGTCGCCCAGCCTCACCATGAGATCGATGAGCGCGATTTGAACGAGGGGAGACTCCTGCTCGGGGAGGGAGCGAAGGAGTGAATCCCGCACGGGCTCGCGATCGGCGAATCGCATCAGCGCGTCGATGGCGGCGAGGCGCACGTTCACATTGGGATCGTGGTCCAGTGCGTCGATGAGCGCGTCGAGCACGTCCGGCTCGGGCTCGCTCAAGCGGTGGCTGAAGCTCACTCCGCGGAGCCTTTCCGACGACGAGGGTTGCCGGAGAAGGGAAAGGGCCACGAGATTTCTCAGGTCTCTCACTTCCGAGCTCAAAACGGCAAGCTCTCCGGCCTCTTCTGCGGCGACGGGGATGCGCCCAGCCGTCGTTTCCGCACCACCGCCGGTGAGCCGAGCTCCCAGAATGCCGCCGAGGGTGAGGAGAGCCAAAGCCGCCGCCAGCTGGTACCGAGGCTGCCGGGGAAAGAATGGCGAAAGCCGCCGGTCGATTCGGTCGAGTATCCTGGAGGTCCTTCGCTTTTGGCCGGCTCGATAGGCTTCGAGCATGACGTCGAAGCGGGCGCGAAGGCCGGGACCGGGCTCCTCCTCGGGAAGAGTGCCGAGCTGATACCACAGCAGCTTCAGGTCACGGGATTCCGCATCGCAGGCGAAACAGGCAGCCAGGTGGCCCTCGATCTCGGCCGATTCGACGGGCGTCGCGTCCCCTTGCCAGAGCGCGACCAGGCGCTCTCGTACCTCGTCACAGTTCATGTCCTTTCCTCCCCCGAACTCTCGAAAAACAGTTCTCTGAGCTCCTGAAGGGCGCGATAGACGCGCACTTTCACCGTTCCTGGGCTCACGCCCAGAATCGCGCCAATCTCGTCGTACTTGAGGTTCTGGTAACGGCTCAGCACCAGGACCTCCCGCTTGGGTTCCGCTAACCGCAACAGTGACTCCCTCAGGCGAACCAGCTCTTGCTGTTTCGAGAGCTCCTCGTCGGGGATAGGGCCGGGACCCGGTGGATCGTGGGCTAGACCGTCGAGTACCTCTTGGCACTGGTGCTTTCGCATCTGGTCGCGGCGCGCGTTGATCGCGATGCGATACATCCATCGGGTGAAAGGAATCCCCGCGCGGTAGGTGTGACGGTATTTGAGAATGCGGAAGAACACGTCCTGTACCAGGTCCTCGCTCGCGGTCCGGTTTCCGCTGACGCGGAAGAAGAAGCCGAATAGGGCTCGATGGTGACGCTCGAATAGGAGTCTGAGCTCGGAGACATCCGTCGTCACCGAGAGCATGATGTCGTCGTCGCTCCGGCCGTTGCCCGGCTTTTCGTCCTCTGACTCGCGGAATCTCAAGAGCCTGGCTCGCTTCAACTCCCGTCCCTTTTCGCCCTTCATGCGTACAAACTGCGCTCGAAGCGGAAGGTTACCGGGATTCGACAGAAAATTCCGTCGAGGCGGCTGCCAGAGGCTTTACGGAACCTCGGAGGGGGGCAATTCCGTTACCCCTCTTCGAGGTGACCTCGATGTCCTCGTTTGTGGGTCAAGTCCATCACCTGGGCCGAAAACTCGCTCAATCTCCGCTCTTCACGCTGGTCTCGGTCACCACCCTGGCGCTCGGCATAGGGGCTTCGTCCGCGATCTTCAGCGTCGTCCACGGGGTGCTGCTCAAACCGCTGCCCTTCGAAGAGCCCGAACGGCTCGTGGGTGTGTGGCACGAGGCTCCCGGGCTGGGATTCGATTTGCTGAACCAGTCACCGGCACTGCACTTCACCTACCGCGAGGAGAGTCGCGTGTTCGACGACGTCGGCATGTGGGACAACGATCAGGTGACGGTGACGGGAGTCGGCGAGCCGGAGCGGGTGCAGGCGATGATGGTGACCGATGGAACGCTCACGCTTCTGCGGGTCCATCCCGTTCTCGGACGGGTGTTCAACGCCGAAGACGATTCTCCCGCCGGTGCCGAGACGGTCGTCCTGGGCTACGGTTACTGGCAGAGGCGATTCGGTGCTGCTCCGGATGTCGTCGGCCGCACTTTGAGCGTCGAAGGACGACCGCGCGAGATCATCGGTGTTCTGCCCGCGGGCTTTCGATTTCTGCGCTGGGACCCGGAGCTCTTCCTTCCGTTCCGTTTCGACCGATCGCAGCTCTTCATCGGGAATTTCAGTTACCAGGGCATCGCCCGCCTCCACGAAGGGACGACGGTGGAGCAGGCAAACGCCGACGTGCTTCGTATGATCCCCATTGCGACCGAGAAATTCCCGTTTCCCAGCGGTCTGACGATGGGAATGTTGCAGGAGGCGCGATTCGGACCCAAGGTTCGGCCGCTCAAGCAGGACGTGGTCGGAGACGTCGGAACCACTTTGTGGGTTCTCATGGGAACCGTGGGTATCGTGCTGCTCATCGCCTGTGCCAACGTGGCGAATCTGTTTCTCGTGCGCGCCGAAGCTCGCCAGCGGGAACTGGCTCTGAGGACGGCGCTCGGCGCGGACCGCACTCGCGTTG
>DASPGQ010000056.1 GCA_035620555.1 Vicinamibacteria bacterium | reverse complement strand
GAAGAAGCCGCCAAGATCGTGGATCCCGACTACACGGTGAACCCCGCGGCCAACTACTATTTCATGGCGACCTCGACCTTTCTCATCTCGTTCGCCGGCACCTGGGTCACCGAAAAAATCGTAGAGCCGAGGCTCGGCCGGTATCGAGGCGACGTCGAGTCCGACCTCTCGATGACCCACCTCACCCCCGAGGAGGAGCGCGGGCTGAAATTTGCCCTCGTTGCCGGCGTGCTCTTCGCGCTATTTCTTCTTCTGGGAACGGTTCCCGCGGGAGGTTTCCTACGCGATCCCGAGACCGGTGGGCTCCTGCGCTCGCCCTTCATGTCCGGCATCGTGGCTTTCATCTTTCTCGGTGCCGTCGTCGTCAGCATCGCTTACGGGAAGGGCGCCGGGACCATCCGGAACGACGCCGAAGTCGTGGAAGGGATGGGAAAAGCCATCTCGACCCTGGGAACCTATACCGTTCTCGTTTTCTTCGCCGCGCAGTTCGTCTCCTACTTCAACTGGACCAATCTGGGACAGATCTTCGCCGTCAAGGGCGCCGAGGCTCTCCAGGCGCTCGGATTCGGCCCGGTCTTCCTCATGCTGAGCTTCATCTTGCTCACGATGTTCATCAACCTCTTCATGGGAAGCGCGTCGGCGAAATGGGCGCTCATGGCCCCGGTGTTCATCCCCATGTTCATGCTGCTCGGCTACACGCCCGAGCTCGTCCAAACGGCCTATCGCGTGGGGGACTCGGTCACCAACATCATCGCCCCCATGATGTCCTACTTCGCCCTCATCGTCGCCTTCGTCGCCAAATACGATCGGAAGGCGGGCATCGGATCGGTCATCGCCCTGATGCTTCCCTACACGATCGTGTTCGCCCTCTGTTGGTCCGCCCTCCTCACGGTCTGGATCCTTCTCGAGCTCCCCGTCGGACCGGGCGCCGAATTGTACCTTCCCTCTTGAGATGCCTTTAGTCCTGCACCGGCTCCAGGGCCCGCCCGACGTGCTAAGCTTTGCCCATGAGTACGTTGGCTGATCTTCCCGAAGCCCCCTCGGAGCAAAGATGACGGCGCCATTCACTCTTTGGATGTCACTTCTCCCCGCGATCGCGCTCCAGACCGGCGAATCGCCTCGAGAGCCGAGTCCGGCCCACATCCACATCGGCCACGTTGTGAAGAGCATCAACGGGCCGCCGGGAAACGTGGGGCTTCTCATCATTCTGGAAGAAGAGGCGCAGATCGCTGCTCGGCACGCCGAGCTGGCTACCTCCGACCTGGCGAGCCTCGAGTCGATGCAAACCCACGTGCGCCACGTGCGCCACGCCATCGACCCCTCGAAGGAGACGTCAGGACCGGGAAAGGGGTTCGGCGTCACGAGAGCGGCAAAGGGCGTGGAAACGCACGTCCTGCTGGCGACCCGCTCCGATGGCGCCACGGAAAACATTCAGAGGCACGCGACCCACGTCGCCACGTCGGCGCGGAACGTCGCCAGCTGGGCCGAGCTGATCCTCGTCGAGAGTGAAAAAGTGTTGACCGCCGAGACCGCGGAAACGGCCGCCCCTTCGGTGCAGAGGATTCGCGAGCTCGCGGGATACCTCCTCGAGGGCACCGATGCCGACAAGGACGGCCAGGTGAGCTGGCAAGAGGGCGAGGGCGGAATCGCCCAAGCCAAAGAGCACGCCGAGCTCCTGGCCCGCGGCGAGGGAATCACGAGCTAGAGCGAACTCTACTGATCAATGCCGTGGCGGGACCGGTTGATCGATCGAGCCGCCACGGCTCGGGCTGCTTACGGCGCGGCAAGCGCGCCGGGCTCGCTCCGCTCGCGCAGGGTGGGCTGAGTCTTTCATCACCCTGCTCGTGCTCAATGCCGTGGCGGAAACGGAGCCACCCCGCCGGTGTGGTTTTTCCGATCCCTACCGTGATACTTATCCGCGGATGTCCAGCCCTCCCAAACCGCGAATCATGTCTCCCCACGCCAAGGTCACGCTGGGGCTGGCAGCCGGGGCGCTCTTCGGGCTAATCGTCAATTTGCTGGTCGAGCGAGGCGCGATACCGCGGGGCGCGCTCGATGCCGTCGTGAGCTACGCCACCCGGCCCCTGGGGCAGATATTCCTCAACATGCTCTTCATGGTCGTGGTGCCGATCGTGTTCGCTTCGCTCGCCCTCGGCGTGGCGAAGCTCGGACACGTTGGGCAATTCGGCCGGCTCTCCTTCCATACGTTCTCATACTTCGTCCTCACAACCACGGCGTCGGCTCTGCTCGGCTTGCTCCTCGTCAACGTCTTCCAACCGGGACGGGGGTTCGACTCCGATGCCAGGGACGCGCTTCTCGAGACTTTCGGTGAGGAGGCCTCGGAGAAGGTCTCCACCGGAGCCACGGGATTCTCGGTGGACATGGTTGTGGACATCGTGAGCCGCAACCCGGTTCGGGAGGCGGCGGAGATGCGCATGCTGCCGATCATCTTCTTCGCGATGTTGTTCGGCGCCGCGCTCATCGGCATCCGGGAGGAGCTTCGCGTTCCCGTCCTGCGGCTCGTGGAAGGCATCGGCGAGATCATGGCGACCATCGTCGGCTACGCCATGCGGCTCGCCCCTTATGCCGTCTTCGCTCTCGTCTTCAACGTGACCGCGCGACTCGGACTCGACGTCGTGAAACAGCTCGGACTGTTCGTGGTGCTGGTTTTTTCCGGATATCTCTTGCACCTTTTCGGAACCTACAGCCTGCTCCTGGCCCTCGTGATCCGCTACCCGCCACGGCTCTTCTTCAAGAAGGTAACGCCGGTCATGGTAACGGCGTTCTCGACGAGCTCTTCGAACGCAACGCTCCCCACGACCATCCGCCACGCCGAGCGGGATCTCGGCGTTCCACCCCAGATTGCCGGCTTCGTGTTGCCGGTAGGGGCGACGACGAACATGAACGGGACTTCGCTCTTCGAGGCGGTATTGGTACTCTTCCTCGCTCAGGTCTTCGGGGTCGAGCTGTCTCTTGGCTCACAAGCGCTCGTCGTGGTGTTGTCAGTCCTTACCGCGATTGGCGCCGCCGGGGTTCCGAGCGGAGCCATCCCCTTGATCGTCGGCGTTCTCGAGACCGTGGGAGTCCCGGGGGAAGCGATCGCTCTAATCATCGGAGTCGATCGAATCCTCGATATGGGCCGAACGGTAGTGAACGTGACCGGCGACGTCACCGCCGCCTGTTTCGTCAGTCGACGACTCGGACTCGCCCTCGAACCGGTCACGCCTCAG
>DASPGQ010000055.1 GCA_035620555.1 Vicinamibacteria bacterium | reverse complement strand
GAGGCGTTCGGGGTGGACCGAACCCTTCACCGGATTCCCGTTCCACCGGAGGCGGTGAGCCAGGAGGTCCGGCGGGTCGAGTTCGAGGTCGAGACCCCGACCGGTTTCTCGGGCACGACGCGGATTCCCGCTTACGCTCTCTACTACGTGTGCGAAGACGTGAATGGGACGTGTCTCTATCGCCGGCAGGACATCGAGGTGTCGTTACGAGCGAGATGAAGGAGCGAGGGTGGACGGCGATCGCCTGTGTCACCTTCGCGCTCCTCGCGGTCTGGCTCACATGGCCGCTCTTCCCCCGCATGACAACGGGTTTGAGCCATGGGGCCGATGCGCTTCTGAACTCCTGGACCCTCGGCTGGAGCTTTCACATTCTCACGGCCGATCCGCTCTCTCTTTTCGACGCGAACATCTTCGCTCCCCGGCCAGACACCCTCGCCTATTCCGAGCACCTCTTCGGGGTTACTCTTCTCGCCGCGCCCGTGTACCTGATGACGGGCAATCTCGTCCTCGCGTACAACTTCGCGATGCTTTCGTCGTTCGTGCTTTCCGGACTGGGCATGTATCTTCTCGCCCGGGATCTCGCCGGCGACAAATGGGCGGCCCTGATTGCGGGAACGATCTACCTCGCCGCGCCCTACCGGTTCGGGCATCTGCTCCAACTGCAGCTTCTGACGCTCCAGTGGTTCCCCTTCGTCTTCTGGAGTCTGAACCGCTTCCTGCGAGACGGCGGGCGGCTCCAGCTCGCCGGCGTCGTCGTGTTCACGACACTGCAGATCCTCTCCTGCAACTATTACGCGGTTTATCTCGCGTTCGCCTTGGCCGTGCTCGCGATCGTACTGCTGATCGCGGGCCGGCAGCTGCTGTCTCGACGAAAGATCGTTTCCCTGACGTTGGGCGCCGCCACGGTGGCCGCTCTCGTGGCCCCGTTCATCCCTCCTTATGTGAGAAATCGCGAGCGCGGATTCTATCGACGCTACGAGGACGTCGTTCATTTCTCGGCTCGACCGGCCGACTATCTGACACCGTCGAGCTTCAACAAGTGGCGCAACGCACAACCTCGCTCGGAGAAAGCGCTCTTTCCCGGTTTTGGCGCCATGGTGCTCGCAGGGACAGGCCTCCTCTTCGGTCGGCGGCGGGATCCCATGTGGATCTTCTTCTTCGTTCTATCGCTTCTCGGCTTCGTGCTCTCGCTCGGGCCCGAGATCCCGATCTTCGGTGAGACTCTGTATCTGCCGTATCGGTTCTTCTACCGCCACGTGCCGGGATTTGGAGGCTTGCGCGTGCCGGCGCGGCTCGCGGTCCTGACGCTCGTCGGTCTTTCCGCACTCTCCGCCTGGGGAGCGGCGGGGCTCCTTTCGAAGGCTCGTCGATACCGGCCAATCGTCGCCGTCGCCCTCCTCGGAATCCTCATCTTCGAGTACCGCACGTACCCTCTCGACCGGGTGTTTCCCGAGGCCCCGCGGATTCCCGAGGTTCACCGCTGGCTCTCGACGGCGCCTTCGAAGGGAGCCGTTCTCGTACTCCCGATCCACGAAGGCGAGGACATCGTCCACGAATCGCTCACCATGTATTATTCGACCGCGCATTACCGGCCGCTCGTCAACGGTTACAGCGGTTGGTGGCCAAACGACTACTGGGAGCTCGTGGGGAGATTGAGGCACTTTCCCACTGCACGCATCCTCGACTTCCTGCTCGACCGCGCGCCCGTCCGGTATCTCGTGATCCACTACGACCGGATCCCGCAGCCGAGGAGGAGGCAGCTCCAGGCCGGTATGGAGCGCTACCACGAAAGGATGCCGGTCGTCTTTCGCGTGGGACAGGACGTCGTTCACGAGATTCGATGAAGCTTCTCTACCTGGCGGACATTCGCTTTCCCATGGAGCGAGCCAACGGCATACAGACGGTCTCGACCGCGCACGCCCTGGCGAGTCGGGAGGCGCGGGTGGAGCTGGTCGTGCGCCGAAGCGACTCTCGGAGTGACGAGGCCTGTCTTGCTTTCTTCGATCTCGCGCCCCACCCCAACCTTCGTCTGAGACGCGTCCCGACCCCGATCGGCCGATTCAGCCATCTGCTCGCGTCCCTGGGCCTTCTGGCGCGTCGGCACTGGGACGTCGTGTACACGCGCGACCTGCTATTGGCGGATCTCGCGATTCGGCTGGGCCGCGTTCCCTGCGTCGTCTACGAAGCCCATACCGTCGCCGCGGTTTTCGCCGAGGAGAAAGCCAGCCTGTACGCGGAGGGCTCGCCGCCGTCGCCAGCGAAGCTCCTCCGCATCGACGCTCGCGAGCGGAGAGTTTGTCAGCGCGCACAAGGCCTTGTCACCATCACGAAAGGGCTCCGCGACGCCCTTGCCGAGCGCCACGGGACGCTCCCGCCGACAGCGATCGTTCCCGACGGTTGCCGGGTCCCGGCTCGGATCCCGAGCTTCCGCCGGCACGCCCCGCCGCGCGTGGGCTATATCGGACAGCTCTATCCGTGGAAAGGTGTCGATGTTTTGATCGAGGCGATGCAGTCTGTCCCGAGAGCCGAGGCGGTCGTCGTTGGCGGACTCCGGGGCGAGCCGGATCTCGATCGCGTCAAGGAACTGGCCGAGCGCCTTTCGATCTCCGACCGCGTTCACTTCACCGGGTTCCTGCCACCTCACGAGCTTTCCGAGCAGCGAGAGAAGGCCGACGTCTTCGTGATCCCGTTGCTCGACTCGGCGACGGCGCGTCGTTTCACGTCCCCGCTCAAACTCTTCGAGGCCATGGCCGCGGGCCGGCCGATCGTCGCCTCGGATCTCCCTTCGATTCGCGAGGTTCTGGCGCACGAGGAAAACGCCCTTCTCGTGCCTGCGGGCGACCCACGGGCTTTGGCGAGCGCGATCGATCGTCTTCTTGCCGACGACAGCCTGTCGGTGCGGCTTGCCGAGCGGGCGGGTAAGGACGTGCGAGCTTACTCCTGGGATCGTCGCGCCGAGAACCTCCTCGCTTTCCTCGAGCGGGCCCGGTCAAAGGAGTTGGCCCGGCTCGCTCCGACCACCGCGGACTGAGAGACCTCCATTGGCTGATGTCGACGTTCGTCTTGCCAAGAAGCGAACATTACTTTCTCGAGCCGTCCGATTCGTGCTCGCACTGGGGCTTCTCGACCTCGGCGCCGTCGTCGTTTCGGGAGGATTTTCTCTCCTCGGCCCGGTCGAAGAAAGTGGCGCTATCCTCCGGCTCGTTCTGGTGAGCGGCATTCTCCTACTCGACCATATTCTCAGAAGAGGCTCGCGCTCCGGCTACGACACCGGCTACATCGCGATCCTCCTCGTCCTCGTCGCGCTTCTACATTTTCGCGGTTATCGCCTGAGAGGAGACGGACTCTGGTATTACTCCCTCTCGCACTCGCTTGCATTCGATGGAGACATCGATCTGGCGAACCAATACCGGAGCCTCGGGATCGAGCGACAAGCGGGCTCGCAGCCGGTGCGCGAGACCGGGCTCGCACGATTCACCTATCCGGTGGGTGCACCGGTTCTCTGGGTGCCGTTCGTGGAGATCGGGCATCTGGGAGTCGGGTTGCGACGCGCGTTTGGTGATGACGCCGCCTACGATGGCTTCTCCGATCCCTACTTTCATGCGGTTGCTCTAGGGAACCTTCTCGCCGGGTGGGTGGGGCTCGTGCTTCTCGACCGGCTGCTCCGGCGATGGTTCCCTCCGTGGATCTGCTTCGTGGCGGGCTCGGGCATCGTCCTGGGAAGCTTTCTCGCCTGGTATCTGACCTATCACGCCATCTACACGCACGCGCTCACGTTCTTGCTGGTGACGCTCGTGGTGAAGCTGTGGGCGGACGATCCGGCGACGCGAGCCGACTATGCCGTCCTGGGTCTCGTTCTCGGATTGGCGACGGGGGTCCGGTGGCAGACTGCGGTTTTCCTGTTGCTCCCGGCCATCAGTCTCTCTCGCCATCTCCGGCGCCGGGAGTGGCGATCCGTCTCGACCGGCGCAATCTTCTTCGCGGGCGCTTTCTTAGTCGGTGTATCTCCGCAGCTCCTCAGCTGGAAGACGATTTACGACCGCTTTTACGTCGGCGTGCCCCTGGGGGCCGATTACGTGCGCTGGGGCGATCCGTTTCTTTCCGAGACCCTGTTCTCGTCGAGGCACGGCTTGTTCTCCTGGAGCCCCATTCTGATATTGGCGGCGCTCGGTCTCGTCGGCTTCGTCAGGCGCGAGCCCAGGAAGGGACTTCCCCTTGCCGGGGTGGCCCTCATCGTCTGGTACGTCAACAGCACGGTCGCCGACTGGTGGGGCGGGGGATCGTTCGGGGCTCGCCGGTTCGACGCCGCGCTGCCCATTCTGGCGCTCGGTTTGGGAACGGCGATCGCCTGGCTGACGGAGCTGGTTCGCCGAAGGCCGCGAGCGGTCGTGGGGGCCCTGGTTGCCGCGGTGGTGGTGGCGAATGCGCTCCTCATGGAGCAGTACCGGAAGGGACGCATCCCCGTCGACGACACGATGTCGTGGGAGGTGGCGATCGCCGCTTCCGTCGAGGATTGGTTCGATGCCTTCGGTTATCCCTTCTCGTTCCCGATGAACTGGCTCTTTGCCATCCGCTACGACCGCCCCAAGACTCAGTACGATATCCTCGTCGGGCAGTATTTGTTCCATCGGATGCACGATCTCGGAGGCGTCATCGATCTCGGTCCGCAGGACCCGCCTTTCCTCGGAAACGGGTGGAGCGGACTCCAGGATTGGCGGGGGCGGAAACGCGAGGTGCGTCTCGCGGAGGGGCGGACTGCTGGCCTGTTCATCCCCGTCGATCAGCCGGAGCCGCTCCGCATTCACATCGCTAGCGCCGCTCCGGAAGGAACCGAGCCGGTGGCGATCGAAGTGAGGCTCAACGGCGTTCGCCTCACCGGCTTCGTTCCGACTCGAGAGATGGTGGAACATGGGATGACCGCTGACGCGGCGCTGTGGAAGCGCATCAACCTGCTCGAGCTCGCTCCGGTGGACGCCGATCCCGTCGGAGCCTTTCTCGCCGTCGATCGCCTTCGTTTCGAGCGACTGCCATGACACGCGTTCTGATTACCGGAGGGACTGGAGTTCTCGGACGCCAGCTCGTCGCTCCACTCCTCGAGGCGGGGCACGTCGTGCGCATCTCGAGCCGCGGCCCTCGAAGGTCTGGATTTCCTGACGAAGTGGAGTGGTCGCAAACGTCGCTTTCGTCCGGGGTGGGTCTCGCGGAGGCCGTCCTCGGCGTGGATACGATCGTTCACGCGGCTTCGACTCCCATCGCCGCGCAGAAGGTGGACGTCGAGGGGACCGGCGCTCTTCTCCATCATGCCAAGGCCGCCGGAGTGTCGCACGTGCTCTATATTTCCATCGTCGGGATCGACGGGTTTCCCTTCTCGTACTACCGAGCCAAGCGCACGACCGAGCAGCTCATCGAGGCGGGCCCCGTTCCTTTCACGATTCTCCGCGCCACTCAGTTTCACGACCTTCTCGACGAGCGCTTTCTGCCACCGCTCTTCAAGCTTCCCCTCGTCGCCTTCGTGCCGACCGACTTGAAGTTTCAGGTCATCGATTCGGGCGAGGTTGCCACGCGCATGATCGAGCTCGTTTCCGCCGGACCCAGCGGCCGCGTTCCCGACGTGGGCGGGCCGGAAGTGCTGACGATGGGCCAGCTTGCGGCGGCTTGGATGCCGGCCCGCGGCATCCGGCGAAAGGTCGTGCACCTTCCCCTTCCCGGCCGAGCCGCGGCCGCGTTCCGCCGAGGGCAGAACACCTGCCCCGATCATCGGTACGGAAGGATTACCTGGAGCGAGTACCTATCGAGGCCTGGAAGATCCTGACTCTCGCGCGGCTTCCTCACCGCATCTCGGTGGGTCGCTCGGGGCTCTCCGGCACGTGTCGTGGGACCCAGATCCGGCCCTCCCGCACGATCACGTGTCCATCGCGGATCACCAGGTCGACCTTTTCGAGATCCTCGAGGTTCCGATCGGGCCGGCCGTCGATGACGACGAGATCCGCCAACTTGCCGGGCTCGATCGTGCCGAGGCGGTGTGCCATGTCGAGGATTTCCGCACTCGTTTTCGTCGCGGCGACCAGAGCTTCCGAGGGCGTGTAGCCAGCCGCTTCGAGCTGCTTCAGCTCGGTGATGTAAGGGTGAGGCAAGTATCGATACCAGTCGACGACCAGATCGGTCCCCACGCCGAGCTTGACGCCTGCCTCCCGGAGCGTCCGCAGCATGGCGAGATTCGAGTCCTTGGTCATGGTGAAGCGACGCGACGTGGACCCGAAGTAACCACCCGACGCATCGATGATGTAGATGTACGGAATGAGCGTGGGAACGGAAGCGGTCCCGGTTTCCGCCATCATCCGGACCGTCTCTTCGGTTCGCGGCAGAGGGTGCTCGATCGAGTCCGCACCCGCCTCGACCGCCCACTGGACATAGAACGTCTCGGCATCGACGGTGACTTTGAGTCCCAGGGCATGCGCTTCCTCGATGGCCGCGGCAATCTCTTCACGGCTGTAGTGGCTCGCCAGCTTGATTAGGTCGGCGCCGCGATCGAACTGCTTGCGCACCGCTTCACGCCACTCGTCGGGCCCGGACGCCGTCATGACGGAGCCCGTCTCCACGAGAATGTTGCCTTGCCCCTCGGCGCCATGACCGCCCGTCGCGGTGATGAGCTGCCCGGCGGCAAAGATACGCGGGCCGACGACGCGGTTCTCGGCGACCCACTGCTTGAGCACGAAGG
Source organism: Vicinamibacteria bacterium (assembly GCA_035620555.1). Classification (NCBI taxonomy): domain Bacteria; kingdom Pseudomonadati; phylum Acidobacteriota; class Vicinamibacteria; species Vicinamibacteria bacterium. Next base: position 806 of record DASPGQ010000055.1, on the reverse strand, counting down.
GAATGTCGCCGGCTGAAGCCACGTCCCGGATCGACGTGATGCCGCTCTCGATGTAGTAGCGAAGCCGCTCGGAAGCGCGCAGCGTCGCGTCGGCTACGCTCCGGCCCCGTTCCGGCGAAGAGTCGGGGTCGTAATACGTGAGGTGAGTGTGGAGATCGACGAGCCCGGGAAGCACCGTCTTTCCGTCAATGTCGATCACTTCCGCGTCCTCGGGCCACGATGTGACGTCCGGTGATTCGAGGCGGTCGATCGTCTTGCCGCGGGTCACGATCGTCGCGGCTCTGAGTGGCGCTCCCGTCCCGTCGAAGACGTTTCCGCCACGAAGCACGAGGACGCGTCCGTCTTCCTCGGGCTCGGACACGGGGACGCGCCGCGGATCGTCGGAAACCGGCGTTTCGGGCTCGAGAAACCGGCGGCGCTCTTGAGGATCCTGCGCCATGGCAGAAAGCGCGGATACCGCGACGATGAGGGCGGTGGCTCGTAGGGGTCGCTTCATTTTTTCAGCTCCTGGAGGCAGCTGAATCTATCACATGGGCGTGTGTCCTTCTTGAGACGAATCATTTTAATGGAACAAGTTTGGACGATGTATAATCGAAGTATTATGCTTATTGGAGACGAAGCGTTTCTACCGAAGAACCGGCTGGCACTGATTGGAGTGCCCTCGAGCGCCGGCGCTCGCCGCAGGGGCCAGGAAGGAGCGCCCGCCGCGTTTCGCGCCGCCGGCCTTCTGGAGCGCCTGCGGGAGAAGGGCCTGGATGTTGCCGACCAGGGTGACCTCCCGACCGTGTCGTTTCGGCCGGACCCCG
>DASPGQ010000054.1 GCA_035620555.1 Vicinamibacteria bacterium | reverse complement strand
AGGCCCGGAGGCGCTCCCGCCCGGATCTCGATGAGGTCGCGATTCGTAAGATGCCGCCAGGGAGCGGCTTGGTAGAATGCTCGCGCCGCTTCGGCAAAACGGCGCATTGCTTCCACGGTGACTCCCCTCACCTCGAGAGCGCCAGGGATATCGGAGCTTGAAGCTTCCTTGGCGAAAAGATCGAGGAACCTTTCCACGCCCTCGAGTCGCTCGGTGGGCACGACGTCGATCTCGGTCCCGAGACGATCGGACAGCAAGCGAGCCAGGGTCGGATCGCGAACCTCGATTCGGTTCGGCTTTCGTCCGAGCTCGACAATCATCTCCTCGAGTCCGGAGAGGAGGTCCTCGTCGCTTCCTCGCTCCATTTGTATCGAGCCGGACCTGGTGTGTCCATCGAGCGAGACCCAAAGCGGTAACCAGGGGTGCCCGGGTCTCGAATCCTTCTTCGTCACCCAAATGGGCGACTCGAACCAGCCGCCTTGCCAGACATCCGCCCCGGAGACCGAGCGCGACCCCTTCATATGCGACCTGGAGCTTATCCCAGGTCCCGGCCGAACGCTATCCCACGCGAAGGATCGCGAGCGGCTTTTGTCGGACGACGTCGAGGGTGACCGCGACTCCGACGAGGCTCACGGCGAGAGCGGCGATGAGCACGGCGGCGAGATTGGAGACGAGCTCGGGACGAAAAGGCACCTCGAGGATGCGGTTGCTGAGCAGAAAGGCCAGCACCCCTCCGCCCACGGCGCCGATGATCCCGGCGATCGCACCGAGGGTCCCGTACTCGAGGAGCATCATCGTCGCCACCCGGCGTCGGCTCGCTCCCAGCGTGCGGAAGATTGCGGTCTCGTAGCGTCGCTGATACTTGGTCATCGCCACCGAGCCAAGAAGGATCATGGCCCCCGATAAGAGCGCCACGCTCCCCACCACGGAAATCGCGAGCGAGACTTTGTCGACGACCTGGGCGAGCGCGTCCAGCACATCACGCAGATCCACGATCGAGATGTTGTAGTAATCCGCGACCAGATCACGCTGGAACCGAGCCCGTTCCATGGGGTCGCGAGGCCCCTTGATGAACCCCGCGTAGGTGTTGGGTACGTCCTCGAGCCCGCCCGGGCGGAACACGAACATGAAGCCACCGTTACGCGCGTCGCTCCACTCGACGTCCCGGATGCTCGTAACCTTCGCAACGATTCGACGCCCCATGATGTCGAAAGTCATCCGATCGCCGACGTCGATCTGATATCGATCGCGGAGGCTCGACTCGATCGAGACTTCGGGATCGGTAGAGTGGGCGCCGTCCCAGAAGGCACCGTCGAGAATTCGCTCGTTGTCCTCGAGATGATCCCGGTAGGTGATCGTGTATTCCCGGCCGAGAGAGCCCTGCTCTCGAACCGCCCCGTAGTCGTCGAGCTGGACGGCCGCTCCGGCCACGCCGACGACTCGGGCCCGAAGCACCGGAACCAGCTTCACCGTATCGGCCCCGAATCGGCGGGCTCGCGCCTCGAGAGTCCCAGTCTGATCCGGCTGGATGTCGATGAAGAACATGTCGGGCGCGTCGTCGCGAAGCTCGATGGCAAACTGTTCCAGAAGGTTCGACTGAATGTTTCGAACCGTCAGCACGAAACAGCACCCCAATCCCACGGCAAGAAGGACGACCCGCGTCTGATTTCCCGGCCGGCTCACGTTCAATACGGCATGCCGCAACGGAAAGTAAGCCTTTCGAGCAAGGGGTGAGACCGCCTTCACCAGGCCGACACCCGCGAGGTGAAGAGCCACGGCGACGGCCACGAACGTGGCGCAAACATACCATCCAATGCGAATCGATCCCGCTTGCCAGACGGCGAGACCGACGAGGGCGACCACGAGAACCGCGCCGGCGACGATTTGCACGCGGTCGAGTCTTCTTCGCTTCGTCGAAGGGCCCAGGTTTCCTTCCGGACGCAACAGCCACAGCGGGCGCACGAGCCGCACGTGCAACAGTGGGATCAGCGAGAACAGTGCCGAGACGAGGAGCCCCACTCCAACCCCTTGAACGACCGCCGATGAGGTCAAGCCGTACTCGACGTCTTTCAAATCGACGCCGAGCCCGCTCGGAATCAATGAAACGGCGAACTGGGCGATGAGGAGCCCCATGGCGCTCCCCACGACACTCAGGAAGAAAACCTGACAGACGTAGATGAGAAGCACCTGCCGGGTCGTCGCCCCGAGACACTTGAGAACGGCGATGCTCTTGAGCTTCTGGGCGATGAAGACGCGGATGACGCTCCAGACGCCGACACCCCCGAGAATCAGGATGACGAAGCCCGCGAGACTCAAATAGCTCTCACCGCGATTGAGCCGGCGCGCGAGCCGATCGCCCGCTTCGCGAAACGAACGCACCCGCACGAACTCGTTGGCGAGCGCGCCTTCGAGGTCCCAGACGAGCTCCTGCACCTCGTCGCCGTCGGCCCGAACCAGAATCTGGCGGCGCAGCCGGCTCCCGAAATCAAAGAGCCCGGTGCTGCCGACATCGGCGTAATCGATGAAGACGCGCGGCCCCATGGTGAACATGCTCACGCTTCGTCCCGCTTCGCGCACGATGACGTCGCGGATGGTGAAGCTCGCATCGCCGATGCGAATGGTGTCTCCGACATCGACGCCGAGGCGAGTCAGGAGCTCGGGACGTACGACCGCGCCCCGATTTCGAAGGAGCGAATGCTCGTAGGGCCTGCCGCCCCGGAGCTCCATCGTGCCGTAGAAGGGAAATGCCTCTTCGACGGCACGAAGCTCGATCATCGTGGCCACCTGGCTCTCGTCGTCGTCGGGCCGCGCCATCGTCGTCGTCTCGATCGACTGTGTCGTCGCGGTAGCGCCGTGCCCCTCGAGCTTCTCGTCGATGATGTACAGCGCGTTCTCGCTGAACGGCCGCTCGGTCCATATGAGAACATCGGCCGCCGTGAGAGTCTTGGACTCCTGCAGAAGAGCGGCACCC
>DASPGQ010000053.1 GCA_035620555.1 Vicinamibacteria bacterium | reverse complement strand
GGCGCGAACCCGGCAGATCCCTCACGTGCTGTTCGAGGGGAATTTGCGATTTCACCCCGACGATGTCCAGAAGTGGCTGAGGAACGAGACCGCTCGACGGCTGAATCCGACTGCGGGCAAACGGTTCTAGCCTAGCTGCTAGGGCTCCGGTTGGAATCGCGGAGCGTGGTTCGGGCTAGAATAGGCCCTTCATGAGCCAGGACCCCACGTTCCGCGTTCTCGGCACCGCGCCATCGGCGAGAAGCGCACGCTACGAGGCCTATCGTCGCGAGTGGGACCGGCGCGGTGATGAACTGGAAGCGGCGGATTATCCGGTGCACGTCGATCTGGAGACCGTCGCCGTCTGCGATCTCCGCTGCGGCAGCTCGGAGGAAGACCCACAGGGCTTTTGCCAGATCTGGACCCACGAGCATATCCGGAAGCTCGGCTTCGCCGATCACACGTATCGGCGCGGATATATGGATCCGAAGCTCTATGGCGAGCTTCTGCGGCAGTGCGCCGAGATTGGCGTCTGTTCGATCAAGCTCAACTACCGAGGCGAGCCGTCGCTTCATCCCGAGATCGTGGCGTTCGTGCGGAGGGCCAACGACTTCGGATTTCCCGATATCATGATGAACACGAACGGAAACGGCCGCGCCCGCACCCATCCCGCGCTGTTCGCCGAGCTCGTCGATGCCGGTATCACCGATCTGATGTTCTCCGTGGATGCCTGCGATCCCGACACCTACGCCCGCCAGCGTGTGGGCGGTGACTGGGACGTCCTCCTGCGTTCGGTCGAGTCCGCGGTCGCTGCGCGCGCCGAGGGTCGCGGCGTTCCCGATTGTCGAATTCGTGCTTCGGTGGTGCGCACGTGGCTGAACGCCGCCCAAGTCGACAGCGGTCGGATGGAGTCCTTCTGGAGGGACGAGATGGGGGTCGACTGGATGTCGGTCAGCGAATGCTATTTCCCCGCTGGCGCCCAGCATTCTTGGAAGGCGGCCGAGTGGCGAGATCTTTCCGCGGCCGAGTTTCAGTGCCCCGATCCGTTTCGCCGAATGGTCGTGACCTGGGACGGCAAGCACACGATGCCTTGCTGCCAGGGCTTCACGCTCGAGATCGACGGAGGTGCGGTGGTGTCCGATAGCGTGAAGCCGCCGCAGACGATCCGGGAGGTCTGGGCCTGTGAGAATTTCGAACGACTTCGCCGAGCGCATCGAGCGCGCACCTGGGACCGCCCGGGGAAGGAGGGCGAGCCGATTTGCCGCCATTGCGCGGTGACCCGAAAGCCGACTCCCATCGCGGTCGAAGTGTGATGTGCTGAGCGTCCGTCCGCGGGTCAGCCTGGCGTGAGTGTCCTCACCGCCTCGCTCCTCTGCCTGCTCGGACTAACCCTTCTGTCGTTCGGCGCCGACAGCCTGGTTCGCAGCTCCTCGCGCCTGGCGATGCAGCTCGGCATCAGCCCGCTCGTGGTCGGCCTGACGCTCGTCGCCTACGGAACTTCGGCCCCGGAGATCGTCGCGAGCGTGGTCGCGACTCTCGAAGGTCACGCCGACGTGGCCATCGGAAACGTCCTGGGAAGCAATGTCGCCAACCTGGGTCTCATCCTGGGTGCCACGGCGATTCTCGCTACCGTGCTCGTTGCCCCCGCGGTATTGCGTCGGGAGCTGCCGTTGATGGTCGGCGTTACTCTCTTGTTCGCGGTTTTGTGCTTTCGGCTCGAGCTCGGTCGCATCACCGGTCTCGTATTCCTGGGCCTTCTGGCTGGTATCAACTACCTTTCGTTCCGGTGGGCCGAGAGGACCGGCCCACCGGATATCGAGCGACCGGGCGGCTCTCTCGCCATGAATGTGCTCTGGATCGCGTTCGGCCTCGGTCTCCTTCTCGGGGGGGCTCATCTTCTCGTGAGCTCGGCGGTGAGTCTCGCACGGAGCCTCGGGGTGCCGGAGCTCGTCATCGGAATTACCCTCGTCGCCGTGGGCACTTCCGTTCCCGAGCTCGCGACTTCGATCGTTGCCGGCCTACGCAAGGAGGCGGATCTCGTGGTGGGCAACATCGTCGGGAGCAACCTTTTCAACGTACTCGGTGCACTCGGCCTTTCCGCCGCGATCCGGCCGATTCCCGTCGACTCCCGGCTTCTCGGATTCGAGCTCCCCGCGCTCGTCGGCATCACCTTGTTGGCCACCCTCTTCCTTTACACCGGACGTCGCCTGGTTCGCTGGGAAGGGATCGTGCTTTTCGCGGGCTACCTGGGATTCCTCGCCGTCGTGCTGTGAGCCGACAAGTGCGCCGGGAAGCCTTATCTTCCCGCGGGCGGCACGATGTGAGGCAGCTCGAGCTCTCGGGCGCGAGCGTTCCACTCCGCTACTCGTGAGGTCACGACGTCGTTCCACTCGGATCGGATGTCTTCGAGCTCCAAGCGAAGCTCCTCGTAGACTTCCCGCATTCCCTGAGTCGGTGCGCCGTCCCCTTCGTTGACGTAGTCCATCAACGGGCCGAGCTTGGAGTAGAGCTTCGCGCCTCCCGGCGTGGCGAGAATATCGTAAGCGACCTTGGCTCCGGGGTTGTGGAGTCGTTTCTCGAGCTCGTCGCATCGTTCGAGGATCGAGGTCGATAGCTCGGCTATTTCCTCGTAGCGGGCTCGGGCCGACTCGAGCTGCTCGCGCAGGGCACGGATTTCGACGACAGTGTCGGTAAGTGTGCTGATCGTGTCTCGAATGGAGAGCGAGAAGCGAAGCTGCTCTTCGAGATCGGTCACGGAAGGCGAGCCTCGCGGGTCGGGTCTGACGACGAGCTCTTGGCTTACGACGCGCTCGCCGACGGTCAGCTCGGCGAGATACTCGCCGGGGGGTGCGAATGCGCCCTCGCGGGGATCCCCCATGTCGATCTCGGCGGCGGGGATGATCCGCGCGCCGTCGTAACGCAAATCCCAGCTGAAACGATTCACGCCCTTCTTCTTGGGAATCTCGGGGAGCTTGCGGAAAAAGACGTCGGGCGTGTCTTCCGTGCCTTCGGGCTCTTCCTCGTGGCTCGAGTACGTGCGAACCAGGTCTCCGCCGGCGGTGAGAATGCGCAACCGGATCTCCTCCTCTGGCTCGTTCGCCAAGTAGTAATGGAGCATCGCGCCCTGCGGCGGGTTGTCACCGCCATAGATGTCTCTCGGCCCGCCGTGGTATCGGAATCGAACGCCGGGACGCACGGAGAACAGGTGAGCCTCCTCGCCCTCGATCGAAGGCGACATCTCCCGAATGGGCGTGAGATCGTCGAAGATCCAGATCGATCGACCGTGCGTACCGACCACGAGGTCGCCGTCCTTGACCCGCAGCTCGTGGACGGCAACCGTCGGCAGGTTGAGCTTCAAAGCCTCCCAGCTCTTCCCGTGGTCCTTCGAGTAGACGACACCGGTTTCCGTCCCGACGTAGAGCATCCCCTCGCGCTCGGGGTCTTCCCGCACCGTATGGAGATACACGTGCTGGTCCATCGTTCCGCTCAAGCTCTGCCAAGTCGAGCCGTAATCGGCGGTCTTGAAGAGATAGGGAGACATGTCGTCGAGTCGATGGCGCTCGGCGACCATGTAGGCGGTCCCCTCGGAGAACCGAGAGGCTTCGATCGTCTTCACCGTGCTCCACTCCGGCAGATCCGGCGGCGTCACGTCCCTCCATTCCGCGCCACCGTCGAGCGACACGTGGACGAGCCCGTCGTCGCTTCCGATCCAGATGAGGTCTCTTCGAACCGGTGATTCGCCGATGGCGAAAATCGTCCCGTAGATCTCGACCCCGGTGTTGTCGCCGGTGATCGGTCCTCCCGAGAATTTCTGCTTGTCGGCGTCGTTTCTCGTGAGATCGGGGCTGACCGCAGCCCAGGTCAAACCCGCGTCCGTGGTCTTCATCAAGAACTGGGAGCCGTGATACAGCACATTCGGATCGTGGTAGGACAAGTGGACCGGGGCGGTCCATTGAAACCGGTAGCGAAGCTCAGAGGCGCCCTGGCCGGAGGTATCCATGGGATAGATCGAGATATTTCTCGCCTGGCGGGTTTCGTGGTCGTAGCGTGAGAGGTAACCGAAGTACTCTCCCGCATACACGACATCCGGATCGCGGGGGTCGGAGACGGAATGGCCCGTCTCGCCCCCACCGACGCCGTGCCAGTCGTATCGGGTGATTCCCCTCTCCGACAGGCTGTTGCTCGGTCCCGAAGCCGTCCCGAGATCCTGCATGTTGCCATGCACGTGATACGGCGTCCGATTGTCGACGTTCACCCGATAGAACTGGCTGATGGGAAGTGCGGGCGCGTACCAGCTCTCACCGGCATCGACGCTGACGTCGACCCCTCCATCGTTCGAGGCGATCATGCGCGAGGGATCGTGCGGGTCGATCCAGAGATCGTGATGGTCTCCGTGGTGGATGCCCTGAATACGCTTGAACGTCACGCCGCCGTCGATGCTCTTCAACATTTGGAGCGATGGCGCCCAGACGACGTCGGGGTTGGTTGGGTCGATGGTGAGGTGCGTGAAATACCAGGGTCGGATCAAGAGGTAGCTCTCGCCGTTGACCCGCGTCCAGCTCTCGCCCCCGTCCCGGGAACGATAGAGGCCGCCTTCCTCCGCTTCGATGAGCGCATAGACCGTTCGACCATCGGAAGGCGCGACGTCGACGGCGATTTTTCCCGTCACCCCGGAGGGGAGTCCCTCGTGCTCGAGCTTCTCCCACGACTCGCCGCCGTCGCGGGTAACGTAGATCCCTCCTTGTTCCCCGCCGCTCGTGAGGCTCCAGGGGCTCCTTCGTGCTTCCCACATCCCGGCGAAGACGATGCGCGGATTCGAGGCGTCGATCGAGACGTCGGAGGCGCCCGTATCCTCGTCGATGTAGAGAACCCGTTGCCAGGTCGTGCCACCGTCGGTCGTCCGATAGACGCCTCGCTCCTCGTTGGGTCCGAAGGCATGGCCGAGCACGGCGGCGAAGGCGACGGCGGGATTCGTTGGATGCACCTCCATCGTGCCGATCTGGCCCTCCTGCACGAGAACGTGCTCCCAGCTCTTTCCCGCATCGGTCGAGCGGTAGATGCCGTTTCCGGCGGCGACGTTCCCCCGAATGTTCGCCTCGCCCGCTCCGACGTAGACGACGTTGGGATCCGAGGGGGCCACCGCGATCGATCCGATCGAGGACACTGGCTGGTCGTCCATGATGGGCGACCAGCGGATGCCTCCATCGGTAGACTTCCAGACGCCGCCCGACGCGGTCGCGGCGTAATACACCCTCGGATCGGAGTCCACGCCGACGGCCCTCGTGACGCGTCCGCCGGCAGCGGGGCCGATGGACCGAAACTTCAGGTTCTCGAAGGCCGAAGTGACCTGTGCGACCAACAACGCGAGGGCCATCGTTTCGAACATGCTTCATCTCCTTGCAAGTCTTTCATCGTTGTGCCAGGACCCACCGAACGGCCTCGATGACGAGCTCGGGCTCGTCGAAAAGCATCCAGTGGCCGCTGGTCTCGGCGACGATGTGGGCGCTCTTCGTGCTCAGCTTCCGAGTTTCCTCTTGTTCCGCGAGCCGGTCCGCGGACGGGCACGATGCGGTGAGGACGACGAGCGGTATCTCGTCCAGATCACGGGTGTGGTTGGCGACGATCGCGGCGCTTTCGGGTGCGTGCTCGATGAGACTCGCGAGGGAAGAGAGCGTCCATGACCTGACCCAGAAACTCCGGAGCGCGGCCTTTCGATGGTCAGGCACCTTGTCCAGGAGAATCTGGATGCGATCCTTCTCTTCACCCCCCGAACGACGCCAGGCAAAGAATCGGAACAACCATCGAGCGAGTCCAACCTGCGCGAACAGCGCCGCCGCCTGCGCCATGAGGGCGCCTCGCCGGACCCGCCGTTTCTGCGCCGCGTCGGGAGCCATCCACCGGCGCGGGTGAGGGACGTCCACCAGAACCAGACTACCGACCTCGCCCGGATATCTCGATGCGAAGAGCTGGGCGATCCAGCCTCCGTAGGAATGGCCCACGAGAACCCACGGGGGAGGCAAACTGGCGGCGATGAGAGCCTCACGGAGCTCTTGGACCAGGTAGTCGACGCGGCGCGGTCGAAGAGGAGGGTCGCTCCAGCCGAAGCCCGCGCGATCGTAGCTCACGACGCGTGCCATCTCGGCGAGACGCGGTTGAATCTCGGCCCAGCTCAGAGACGATCCCGCGAGTGCGGAATCGAGGACCACCGTCGGTCCGCCATCGCCGGCGATGTCGAGATGCAGCCGATGGCCGCCCACGTCGACGAGAATCCCCGGTGCGGGGAATCGTCTCGCTTCGACGAAGCACATCACGCGCTGGCCAAAGTAGGCGAGAGCCGCGAGTGCGACCAGGGTTGCGATGACGGAGAGCACGGTCGCGGCGAAAGTCAGTTCCCGTCCCTTCGTCCACGCGAGATCTCGAAAGCTGCAGCGAGCGGTGGGAAAAGGCGAATATGGGCCGAGCGCTCATTCCGGATCTGGGTCATCCGTGCTTCCCTCCGCGTCTCTCACCGCCTCCTCATCCATCCCCATATGGTGGGCGATCTCATGGTGGACCGTCGTACGAATTTCCTCGAGGAGGGTCTGGCGATCCGGCGAGATATTCTCGAGATTTCTCTGAAACAGAAGAATCCTGTCGGGCAAGTCCCATCCTTCGGATTGGATGGTGCTTCCCTGGTACAAGCCGAGTACGTCGAACTCCACCCCTTCGCGGATGAGTCCGGGATCGGGCACCTCTTCGACTGCGATCTCGACGTTCTCCAAAAAGCTCTGGAACTCCTCGGGCAGCTCGGCCACGGCCGCGTCGACGGCCTCGTCGAACTCCTCGCCATCGAGGCGGGACGGGCAGAAATGGGTATCGGGATCCAGCTCCTCCGCCCGGCGAAAGGCCGAGTCGGCTCGATCCAGCTCTCCCCGCTGCGTGAGCACGAGTCCCAGGACGTAGTGGCTCACCGGGTCCTCGGGATCGAGAGAAACGGATCGTTCGGCGGAGACCAGGGCATCGTCTCGCGCTGCGCGGGCGAGGCGAAGCGTGGCTTCGAGCTGTCGCATCTCCGCCGTCTCGCCCTCGGCGAGCGCCAGGGCCAATCGGCTCTCCGACTCTTCGTTCTCGCCGAGCTCGTACAGGGCGGAGGCCAGGAGAAGCGACGCTTCGGCTCCTTTCGACTCTTCCAGCGTTTCGATCACGTCCTCGAACAGCTCTTCGTCGTAGAGGATGCGAGCCTTCTCGAGGCGGGCGAGCTCGAAGCTCGGGTCCAGGCTCAAGGCCTCGTCGAACGATTCCAGCGCATCTTCGATGTCTCCCATCTGCGCCTGTACGACTCCGAGCAACAGGTGAGCCTGGGGAGAGTCCGGGATCTCGTCACGATGAGCCTCTGCCTGCTCGAAAGCCTCTTCGAGCCGGCCCTGGTCGACGAGCCCGAGGACGCGGTCCCAAATTTCCTCCGCCATCGCGGCGCTCAGCATACTCCAGAGCGGGCTCTAGCGGGGCCTCCCGCCACCGGCCCGATCAGTTCCTGATGCGATTGGGACAGGTCTCACAGGAAAGAGACTCTCCATTCGCACCCGTGACTTCTGGTCCTCCGCAGGAGCCCCGCAGGCAGGGCCTCTTCAGAATCACGCCGATTCCCATGGCGAGCATCGCCAGGCCGATCACCGCGAGCACCAGAATGAAGAGCTGCACACTTGCATTCTAGAGTACTCAATGCCGTGGCGGGACCCGGATCGAGCCGCCACGGCTCGGGCTGCTTACGGCGCGGCAGGCGCGCCGGGCTCGCTCCGCTCGCGCAGGGTGGGCTGAGTTTCTCATCACCCTGCTAGCGAATTGGAGCGTTCATGACGTGAGCGCGTCGAAAGCGGGTGTCGAGCGTTCTTCGAAGCTTCCATCTTCGTTTCGAATCAAGAACAGGGCCGCGAGACCCTTGCGTGAGGCGAGCTCGAGCCCGTCGTCCGGACCGAGCACGAAAAGGGCAGAGGCCAGGGCGTCGGCACGCATGCAGTTTTTCTCGACCACGCTCACCGATGCCAGCCCTTGCTGGACCGGGCGGCCGGTCCGAGGGTCGATGAGATGGGATCGGGTTACGCCGTCCACGGTAATGAAGTGGCGGTAGTCGCCCGAGGTCGCAACCGAGAGTCCGCTCAAGGGGACGATTCGCTCGATGTCCCGACCGATGAAAACCGGCTTCTCGATGGCAATCTTCCAAGGCTCACCCGAGGGGTTCACGCCGAGAGTTCGCACCTCACCGCCGAGCTCGATCATGTAGTTCCCGATACCGAAACGCTCGAGAGCGGAGGCCACGCGGTCGACTCCATAGCCTTTCGCGATGGCAGAAAGATCGCATTCCACCCCGTCGAGGTCCTTCGCGAGCGTGCCCCCGGCACGATCGACAGCGAGATGACGATAGCCCACGCGGCTCATGGCGGCCGCGAGCTCCTCGTCGGTGGGAAGGCGGTCGCGGTCGGCCAAAGGACCGAAACCCCATAGCCGCACGAGGGGGGCCACGGTGACGTCGAATGCGCCGCCGGTCATCTCGCTCACGGCGATGGCTTCGGATACGACCTCGAGAGTCTCCGGCGATAACGAGAACGGCTCGCCGGGGGGCGCACGGTTGAAACGCGACAGCTCCGAGTCGTCGCGATAAGTCGACATGGCCGCGTCCACCTCGTCGAGCGCGGCTCGAATGATCCGCTCGAGCTCGCTCCGCTCGCCTTGGGAAAGCTCGGCGACCAGCACCACGGTATAGGTCGTGCCCATGCTCTCGCCCTCGAAACGCGCCTCGGGGGCGTGGTTGCGCCGCTCGGAATGGGCGCAGGCGAGAACCAGGAAGGCATACAGGGCCAGGCGAAAAGCGGAAAAGCCGAGGAGCGCGGCGCGACCGCGGATGGCAGGCGCCTGATCGGGCTCCGAGTCAATGGGCAAGATGCTAGCCGAAATCGTCGAAGAGAATATTCTCGGGCTCCACGCCGAGGCCATCGAGCATCTCGAGGCAGGCCTTCAGCATCAGGGGGGGACCGCAGATGTAGTATTCGACGTCCTCGGGGTTCGGGTGATCCTTGAGATAGTGATCGTACAGGACCTGGTGGATGAAGCCCGTCTTCCCCGTCCACTGGTCCTCGGGAAGGGGCTCCGACAGCGCGAGATGCCATTCGAAGTTGTCGTTAGCCGCGGCGATGCCGTCGAAGTCCTCGACGTAGAAAGCCTCCCGCAGGCTTCGCGCCCCATACCAGAAGGAGACCTTACGCTTGGTCCCGACGCGCTTGAACAAGTCGAAGATATGCGAGCGCATCGGCGCCATCCCCGCTCCGCCACCGATGTAAATCATCTCGGCTTCGGTGTCCTTGGCGAAAAACTCCCCATAAGGTCCGGAAATGGTCACCGGGTCGCCAGGCTCGAGCGAGAACATATAGGAAGACATTTTTCCCGGCGGGACGTCGGGCATACGGGGAGGAGGGGAAGCGATGCGCACGTTGAGCATGATGATTCCCTTCTCCTCGGGGTAATTCGCCATGGAGTAGGCGCGAACGACCTCCTCGTCTTCCGCCATTGTCGAAACGAAGCGCCACATATCGAACTTGTCCCAATCGCCCCGGAACCTCTTCTCGATCTGGAAGTCCTTGTACGCCACCGTGCCCGGCGGACGCTCGATCTGGATATAGCCGCCGGCACGAAAGGGCACCTCCTCGCCTGGAGGAAGCTCGAGCACCAGCTCCTTGATGAACGTC
>DASPGQ010000052.1 GCA_035620555.1 Vicinamibacteria bacterium | reverse complement strand
GCCCGAAGGCAGTCCACCCTATCGAGATCCGAGCTACGATCCATTCTGGGCCCGTGTAGAAGAAACGGGCCTTCCGGTAACACTCCATATCGTCACCGGCCGTGTTCCCGATCCGATGGCCTGCCACACGAAATCGGAATGGGAAGAGGGACCCAACATGTTTCTCGCGACATGGGAAGAGATTCCCCACGTCCTCGCGAACGATTTCATCTTTGGGACAATCCTCGATCGATTCCCTCGACTCAAGATCGTGACCGCCGAGCTCGAGCTTTCCTGGATTCCGCACTTCATGCGCCGCATCGACATGATTCAGGGCGTCTACTCGAATCGGCTCGAGCTGCCGTCGCTCGAGATGAAGGCGAGCGAATATCTGCAGACCCGAGTCTGGCACGGGCTCATCGACGAAAAGGCCGGCGTCGCGGCGATTCCCGAAATCGGTTACGACCAGATCGTGTGGGGCTCCGACTTCCCTCACACGATCTCGGTGGGCGTGGAAACAGAGCATGCCGTGAACGAGCTGTTCGGAGAATTGGGAAGCGAGGAGCGCACGAAGCTCGTCGCCGAAAATGCCGCGGCGCTCTTTCAGCTCACCTGAGCGGAGAAGCGAGCCGGCGGGCCGCTCACTCGGCGGGAATCCGATCAATGGGGACGGGCATGATGTTCCAGGTGAAGCGTCCGAGACCGTCGGTAAACGTCACCAGGGTCTCCTTCTCGAACCCCTCTCCCGTCCATATGTAGCGCCGCACTTCGTTCTGATCGTCGCTGGCGACGTAGAGCTCGTCTCGTTGATCGCCATCCAAGTCGACGAGGATGGAGGCGTGTTCGAAGCCCGATGAATCGGAATCGATGAGCCGCTTCGACCAGAGCTGGCCGTCGCGAGTCAAGAGCCAGAGACCGGCCTTGTGCGTGGCGGCAACGATCTCCTTCTTTCCGTCTCCGTCGACGTCCCCGGCAGTGAGAAAGCGACACAGTCGATCGTTCAGACTCGCGATCAATTCGCCCGACGTTGTCGCGGTGTCGGCGTCGTACCGGAGGATCTCGACCTGCCCCCCGGAAACGCCTTCGACGGAAACGTAGAGCTCGTCTCGTCCGTCACCGTCGACGTCGTCGACCAGGACCTCCTTCGCGTGCCGATCGCCGAGGTCGGCAATCTCCACGCGGCCTTCCCCCGCCGCGGGAACGTAGCGCACCACCTTGCCCGGCTGCGGCGTTCCGTCCACTTTGTTCGGCGCCGTCGGCGTGGCATAGACTTCGAGCGTCCCATCGCCGTTCAGATCGCCGAGCTCGATCTCGTGCACGACCGTGTCCGGCTCTCGGTCGAGCTCGTCCACCGAGAACCCGCCGTTGCCATCGGGCCGCAGGATCGCAACCACGCCTTGATCGTGGGTCGCCACGGCGATTGCGGCCGTGCCCTCACCGTAGATGTCCCCGATCTCGGCATCACGCATTCGGCTGAACTTACCGCCGAAATCCGCTTCCCAGAGCGTCTCCGCGCGTCCGTCCGGATGCCAGAGCTTCACGATCGCCTTGGTGCCGCCGAGAGTGAGGATGCCGTCGGAGTAGGCCATGGCCTTGTGGAACACGTTGCTGTCCGGATCCTCGATATGGCGATACTTCCATTCGCCAACTTCGTGCGTAAGGATTCCGAGCCGTGCCGGGAGAGGCTTGGGCGATCCATCCTCGTTCTTGTCGAGGGCGGCCATGGCAAGAAGCAGCCCCTGGTCGAAGCCCTCCGGCGCACGCGCTTGTTGGCAACCGATCATCAGCATGCCCGCACAAAGCCAGATTCGATGAGCTCGCTTCATAGGTCCGGCAGAGTAGCACGAGACGCAATCGGCGGGAAGCGCGCGAGTGAATCGGTGCCCATGCCTTGTTATCTCTTCCCTATCCTCACGTTGGAAAAGATGGCCTGTTCGAGCGTCTCGTTTCGCGGTGCCCCACCGAGCTCGATCCAGTGGGTGGAGGGATCGTACGGATTGTCGTAATTCCACGTCAGGATCTCGACGCCATCGAATAGTCCCCGTCCCCATTGCGTGTCGATTCCAGGAAAGTCGCCCCACTCCACGCGAAAATGATAGACCTGGTCCGGATTCCAGCGATCGTAGTCGTAGTAGATGTTCCGCTCCTGCCGCCTCGAGATCCAGCGCAACCGCAGATGGCCGAAGTCCACCGTCCGTCCGTCGAGCTTCTGGAGGTGCATCCGATAGGGGTTGGTGGTGTACTCCCCGCGAGTGGGGTCCCACATGATCATGAGCATCCGTTTGTCGGAGCGCGGGTTGGGCTCGCGGAGATTGGTGACGTCGAATTCTACGAAGCCGCTGACGATGGTGGGCACTTCATAGCGAATGAAGGTGTCGGCGGCGGTTGCCATCCAACCGCGCGCGTTGAACGTTCCCCCGGACACCATGCCCACCGATGTCCCGTTGGTCAAGGGATCGGAGACGAAAATCCCCGCCGACGAAGGGGCACTGACAGAGAAGCCCTCCTGCATCTTGAAGCTGGCCGTCTCCGACCACGGACCCACTTCGCCCGTCGCGCTGGCGCGGGCCCGCCAGAAGTAGACCGACAGGCCTTGCGCGTCAGCCTCAGCCCCGCTTGGAGGCTCGGGCAATTGCCACGAGGTGGTGTCTCCCGGACCCTCTCCGACGCCTTCGACTTCGGCCACCATCGATTGAAACCTGTCGTCGGTCGCGACTTCGAAACGATAGGTCGGCTCGCCCTGTCCCCCGCTCGCGTTACGCACGGTTAGTGTGGGCAGTTCCTCGGTGACGACCGCTCCCACGGCAGGAGCCTGAATCGCGGGTGCGGTTATCGAAGGCGACGAGGGAGAGCTGCTGGACTCGCAGGCGAGCCCGCCGAGAAGTGCGAGCCCCGATATCGGGAACGTCCAAGTCGGGCGATACATCGTGCTTGGGATATCTCCTGTCATCGATGCCGATTGCGTCGTGACAAGCTAGCACGAACCGTCGCGGGCATCGAACGCCGCAAACGAGCGGATCGTTACGATGTGGCCAACCGGGCCAGCAAGAGCTAGCAGGTTGATGCAAAAGTACAGCCCAGTCTGCTGGTTGGTCTCAGTCCGTCACATCCGCACCAGACGACAGGCTCGCCGCCGCACGATGTGCCGCCCGATCAAACCGCCCATGCGAGGACGGCATGAGTCTTCCCACCCGCGCCGAATCGGGAACATCACGGAGCGCTCAAACCGGAACCGCTCGACCCCAGCGGATGCGAACCCACAATCGCTCGTGGATCCAGAACAGGAAGATTTTCGACAACCCCTCGGCGGAGCCGATTCCGAGCGCTATCAGCAGGTCGTCGGTAAACATGAAGGCGAGCAGGCTGGTAATCAGGGTCGCCACGACTCGATAGCTTATCGTTTTCACCACACTGCGCAGATGCGTATCCATAGGTCACGCTCCCACCGGCGCGTCCGATGTAGACCGTTTTCTCCGGCGTCCTGATTTCCTCGAACGATCGGAGAAATACCTCAGAGAATAGTTGTCGAGCACGCCGGCGATGGCTTCGCGCACGTCTCTCATCGCCTCCTGCATGGGGCAATGTGCCCGCTCGGCATAGGGACAGTCATCACATTCTTGGTAGGCGGTCTTGCTCACACAGCGAATCGGTGCGAGCGGGCCATCGAGAATGCGAATCACGTGGCCCAGTGTGACCTGCTCGGGGGGCTTGATCAGAGTGTAACCACCGCTCAACCCGCGTCGGCTCGCCAGCAACCCCGCGTTGCGCAGGCGCAGCAGAACCTGCTCCAGGTACTGGATGGGAATGTGTTGACGGCGGGCGATATCCTCGCGGCGAACGGGCCCGCTATTCTGCTCGGCCACCAGGTCGATGAGGGCCCGAAGGGCGTACTCACTCTTCTTGGAGAATCGCATTAGTTGTTTACTATGTTAGTCAACTTTGTTGACAATATAAGATCGAGTCGGGAAGGTCAAACCCGATCCGACATTCTCGGCCGAGACCCGAACGTGAGACGCCAGATCACGCAGGTTTCGAGAGCGGGCGCCTTCCTTGGGGCCTTACCGGCCCGGCTCAGCGAAACTGCCCGACTTCGAGCTCAAGCCACCCGCTGTTCGCCCGAGGGCTCGGGGGTTCGGATGAACTCCACGATGCTGTTCCCTCTGTCGCGCCAGTGGATCTCGATAAACCGGGAAGCACCTCGAATATCGCCACGCTCGAGACACTGGACGACGCTCGAAAGCTCGCCTTTGCGCGGCCGCCACCCGAGCGCGGTGCAGGCAATCTCGAAGCGTGCGGCGCGGACGGCGAGTGGACGCAACATGTCGACAAGAACGCGGTTGGGGCACTGTGCCAAAAGGAGAGCGTGCCAATCGGCTTCCACCGCGATTCGCTCCGTTACCGTGGCGGTCGACTGCTCGAGGCGCATGACAAGAACGCGCAGCTCCTCCAGAGATCCGAGAGCGCTCGTATCGGCGGTGACGACGCCGAGGGCTTCGAGCGTTCCTAGAACGGGGTAGAGCTCGGCCGCGTCCCCGTCGGTGAGAGGGGCCACGACCCATCCCTTCCGTCCGAAGCTTTGCACCAGGCCGTCTCGCGCGAGCGACACCATGGCTTCGTGAAGCGGAGTTCGGCTCACGCCGAGCTGTCGCGCGAGGTCGTTTTCGTAGACGCGGGTAGCCGCTGGAATACGACCGTCGGTAATTCGCTCCAGGAGCTGGCGACGCACTTCGTCTCTCAGGAGAGGTCGCGTGATCGGTTGGAAGAGCTGATGCGTCGAGTGTTCCTTCATGTCGAAACTCCGTTGGTCTAGCCGCCTTTGTAACTGTCCAAGGAGAGCCTCACGTTGAAGCTCCCAACCCTATCCATCGGGTACCGGCGATATCGCACGGTCCATGGCTCGAGCAATACCATCACATCGTTCAAACTTGCATTTTGCGTTCCAGTTCCGGGATACAAGAATTTTTCGGAAGAAATCGGGGTCGATGATCGAGCCAACCCACCTCATCCAAAAAATCGTACAGATCCTCCGGACTCCCGAAGTGGGGGAATCGTGGAGATCCATCGGTTTCGATGGATTTTCAGGACTTCGGAGTGCACAATTCAGTGGATGGACGAAGCCGACAGCATGGAGCACAGGATCCTCGTGGCCCTGCGGCGCATCATTCGTGCCGTGGATCAACACTCCCGCACCCTGGCGCAACGCTATGGCCTGACCGGCCCGCAAATCGTCGTGCTCCAAGAGCTGGTGCGCTCGGGAACTCTTGCGACCGGGGAGCTGGCGCGCCGCATCCATCTCGCTCAAGGCACCGTCTCGGAGATCCTCGAGCGACTGGAGGAGCGCGGCCTGGTCGAGCGAAAGCGAAGCTCGGAGGACAAGAGACGAATGGATTGCACCACCACTCCCACGGGGGCGGCGCTCCTGGCCAGCAAGCCTTCCCTTCTCCAGGAGAGGTTCGTGAGCGAGCTCCAAAGGCTCTCGGACTGGGAGCGTTCGTTCCTTCTCTCGGCTCTTCAACGCGTGGCCGATATGATGCACGCCGAGGGTGGGGCTGGTGCACTCCTGACGACGGGCCCCGCCACGGCTACCGCGGAGCAGACTGTGGAGTTTCTTACCGAGAAAACGCAGCCCCCCAGTTCCGGTTAGTGATGTATCCGTGCGCGTGCCATAATTCTGATGGTGTCGGACGAGATCCGGGCATTCGGCAAGTTTCGATTCCATCCCGCGACCGGTGAGCTCTTTGCCGGCGACGAGCGGATCGAGATTCAGCACCAGCCCGCCCGGGTGCTCGCGATTCTCACCGAACGGCCGGGTACGCTGGTTAGCCGCGAGGAGATCCGGAGAGCCCTCTGGGGGAACGGCACGTTCGTGGACTTCGACCGCAACCTAAACTATTGCGTTCGCCGTATCCGCGTTGCCCTCGGCGACTCACCACGATCGCCGGGTTTCCTGCAGACGATCCCCAAACGGGGCTATCGTTTTCTCGCTCCAGTCGTCACCTGCGAGGAACGACAGCAGCCGAGACGTCAGACGAGGAGAAGCTCTTGGCGGCTCTCCGTGGCGGCGGCCACCTTCATCCTGGGCCTTCTCGGGGGCGCGATGACGGGTGAGCTGTACGCCTCGAGCCCTTTGCACCGGCGTGTGGTCGACTGGCTCCATCAGCGACTCGCCATTCCCGCCGAGGGCTGTCCCTGGAGCGAAGACAAGAGCTAGAGCCCCATTCCCACGAAAAACTCGTTGCCGGGTCGCCGAAAGGACCTGCCGGGAAGCGTCGGTCCGAGCTCCCTTGCGCTTGGCGCCGAAGCGCAGAAATGTCGGATCGGGGCTAGAACTCACAAAGAACTCACCTGAAGCGCACCTCCTTTCCGCTCGACCTCTCGTACACCCCCGTGAGGTGTAACGATGCTTTCTTCACTCTCTGCTCTTCTTCTCGACGCGCGATTCGGTTTCCGGTCCATCACGCGGCGCGCGGGGCTCGCCGCCCTAGCTGCGCTCACGCTCGCCGTCGGACTCGCCAGCACCATGACCGCTTTCAGCCTGGTGAATGCCCTCCTCCTTCGACCTCATCCCTTCGCGGGGCTCGACAGGCTCCTCGTGCTGCGGGAGCATAGGACGGGAAGCTCCCAAGAGTTCCTTCGCCTCACGCCGAGCGATTACCTGGAGTTGAAGGGAGAAATGAGGACGCTCGACGAGGTGGCCGCCTACCGGTTTTCCGAGCTCAACTTGAGCGGCGACGGAGTTCCCGAGGCCGTCCGCGCGTTCTACGTGAGTGGGGAGCTGTTCTCTATCCTGGGGGTCCCCCCCGCGCGAGGGCGCGTTCTCTCGCCCGAGGATAGCCGCGGCGGAAACGAACGCTCCGCAGTGCTGAGTTTTGGACTCTTTCAACGCCGCTTCGGTGGGGAACCGGGCGTCGTCGGCTCCGAGATCTTTCTCAGCGGCGCGGCCCATACCGTCGTGGGAGTGATGCCCCAGGATATCAACTTCCCGAGGGGCGTCGACGTGTGGATTCCGCTCACGTTGAGCGTGGAAGAAAGCGTCGATCGCACCACTCCGTCGCTTTCCGTCTTGGCGCGACTAGGTCCCGGGGTTTCGCTCGAGGCGGCGCGCCTGGAGCTCGAAAGCTTTGGAGAGAGGCTATCGGGCCGCTATCCCGAAACGCATCGCGAAAGACGCTTCGGCCTCTTGCGCCTCCGAGAAGAGCAGTACGTCTACACCCTTCCCATGTTCGGCATGCTCCAGATCGCGAGCTTTCTCGTCCTCGTCCTGGCCGCCTTCAATGTCAGCAACCTCGTTGTGGTTTGGCGGGTAGCATCGGCCGCCGACGTCGCGATTCGCGCCGCCCTTGGGGCTCCTCGCGCACGGCTGCTCCAGCAGTCGTTTCTCGAGTGTCTCGTCATCGCCGCCGCGGCGTTCCTCGGAGCGCTCCCGCTGAGCTTCGGCGCGACCGAGCTCGTCCGGAATGCGATGCCCCAGGGGATTGCAACTTTCGTCTCCGGCTGGCGAGACATCCGTCTCGACGCCGAATCCGTAGTGACCGGATTCGCCGTCGCCATCCTTTTGACCTTCGTCCTGAGTGGGGTCGGAGCCGCTGGCTCGGCAGCGCAACCGTTCCTCGACGCCCTATCGGCCCGAGCCCGTGGAGTCACGGGCGGCAGGAGGTCCCGACTTCGCGGCGGTCTGGTCGGAGCTCAGATCGCACTCGCTCTCGTCCTGCTCTCGGGGGCCGTTTGGCTTCTCCGGGGCTTCGAGCAGCAGATGAACGTTTTCAGCAAGCTCGAGCCCAGTGGAATTCTCGCCGGCCGCGTCTCTCTTCCCCGCAACCGTTATCCGGAGCCTCCGGACACCGCGAGTTTCTTCGAGCGCCTCCTCGGCGTCTCCGCGGAGCTTCCCCGAGCCACCTCGGTGGCGCTCGTAACGAACCTCCCAGCGAGCAACGTTCCCAACGAAGAAGTCTTCTTCTCCATCGAGGGTCACGAGCCCGCGACCGAGGGCGAGACGCCGCGCTCCGATCTCCAGGTCGTCGGCGGTGCCTTCTTCGATCTCTTTCGAGTGCCCCTCCTCCGGGGCCGCGTTCTCGATGCTTCCGACGATCGCGACGCACCCCCTGCCGTCGTCGTGAGCGAGACGTGGCTTCGGAGATATCTTCCCGACGAAGAGGCGGTGGGAAGAAGAGTGCGGCTCGGCCCACGGGAGGCGGAGGGAGAATGGCGAACCATCGTGGGCGTCGTGGGCGATCTCCGGCAGAACTGGTTCGATCCCGAGCCCCGACCGGTGTTCTATCTCTCTTATCTCCAGAGCCCACGAAGCCGAATGCGAATCTGCATTCGCTCGCGCACGGAAGGCTACGAGCTCGTCGCACCCCTGCGAGAAAAGGTCGCTTCCGTCGATCCGCACCAGGCGCTCGCGGAGCCCACGACGCTCGAAGACGAGATCGCCGACTCGCTGGCGCCGCTCCGGATCATCGGCGTGATGCTCTTGTTCTTCGCTGTCGTGGCACTCGCCCTCGCCGCCACCGGAGTCTACGCAGTCGTCTCCACGAGCGTCGCCGAGCGTCGTCGAGAGCTGGGCTTGAGGATGGCCCTCGGGGCTCACCCTCCGCAGGTACTCCGCCAGATCATTCGCCAGACGCTGGGGCTCGCCCTGATGGCCCTCGGGCCAGCGCTCCCCGTGACGTTTGGCTTGAACGTTCTCCTCGCAGGCCGGCTCTTTGGTGTGGTCGTCGTGAGTCCTCTTACGCTCCTCGTCGCCGGCGCTCTTCTCACCGTCATCGCCGCCGCGGCCGCCTACGTACCGGCTCGCACCGCGACCCGGCTCGACCCCGTCGATGCCCTACGATCGCAGTGAGGATCGTACTCAAACGAGAAACGGCGACGAGGCCCCGTCGGAAAAACGCTCGGAGCGACGGACGGTGTACTCGGAGAGGAGGCCATCCGGGTCCGCGAGAAAGATACTCCGCTTGCGGTCGTCGTCGATGCGATGCGCGATACCGATACCGCGTTTCCCAAGGTCGTTCACGGCTTTCTCTAGAGCTTCCTCGTTCGCGAGCTCGAACGAAACGTGGTGATATCCCGCCCCTGCATCGGAACCACGCCAGATCGCCAGATGATAAGGGCTGGTCGTCACGCTGCCCTGGAGGTAGACGACCTGGTCGCCGCGGTACACCTCCTTCAGTCCGCCGACCGTCCGGTAGAAAGAGGCGAGTCGGTCGAGTTCGCGACTCATCAGGACCGCATGCGTCACGCGCATCGGATGGATCGCGGCCTCGGCGACGACGCGAATGTCCGGATCGTTCTCGTAACGGCCCTCGGAGAACGGCTGCGCCTGCTCCGGATCCCACGCGCTGGTAATGAGCTCCATCTCGCCGTGCAACACCTCGCGCCAGCACTTCACCGTATCGCAGTAGTACTCCATATAGTTGTCGTCGGGGTCGAAGAGATACACGCTGTGAGCAACCTGATGATCGACGGTGATATCGAGGCGGACCTCTTCGGTCCGGGCGCGCCGGTATCCCTCGACCAGCTCCATCTCGTTCTCGAGCTCCCAGGCGAGGTGTCCGAGACCGACGTTCACCCCGACGCCCTCGGGGATCTGAAGGAGACCGTTTCTTCCATAGCGCGCCTTCCCGCGGGTGGTCTCGATCATGCCGAGGTCGTGCGGCGTGTTTCCCGTTCCGAGAAAAGTGGCGCACAGATCGGGCTCCCAGAATTCGATGGTCAGCCCGCAGACCTGGTTGTAGAAAGCCTCCGAGCGCCTGAGGTCCGTGACCCAGAGGTTCGCGTGACCGAGGCGTCGAGGACGAAAGCTCGTCGAGGCTTCGACAGTTTCAGGCATCCCTGTTCTCTCCCAAGTCGAATGATAGCGTCTTGTAGCGCTGGTGATAAACCACCGTGATCAGAACGATCCAACCGACGAAAATGGGGAGGGTCCACTCCAGGCCCTCGACCCAGGGGGTCGCCGAAAGCGCGGCAACGACCAATCCCACACCCAGAACGGATAAGACGGGAAACTTCATTCCTCGCCGTGACCGGTACCTGACGTGACAGACGAGGACGAGCATCCAGATGGAAAGAAGCGCGACGACGCCCGTACCATACATCGGGAGGAAGACCTGCCGGCCGAACAGGGCGAAGATGACCGCAAGGCACATGCCCAGAGTCGAGCCCCCGAGGGCACGTAAAGGAATTCCTCTTCGGTCGACGGTGCCGAAGGGCGCCGGTGCGTAGCCCGAGCGAGCGAGCGAGAACAGCATCCGCGACGAGAGGTAAAGGTGGCTCACCAGAGCGGTGAACGCCGCCGAGATGACGACGAAGTTCATGAGACTGCCCGCGTAGGGGATCCCGGCCTGGCGAAAAACGATGACGAAAGGACTCCCGCTCAGGGTTCCGTTGGTTTCCGCGATCGAGCGCCACGGGGTCATGGCAACGATAACCAACATCGCAGTGACGTAGAGCAGAACGAGGCTCCCCACGACACCGAACAGGGCCCTCGGGACGGTCCTCTCCGGCTGTTTGGCTTCGCCGGCGGTCACGGCAACCGCCTCGATCCCCAGAAAGCTCGTGACGACGAGCGTCAGCGAAAGCCAGATGCCACGAGGTCCATGGGGAATAAATCCGCCGTCCGAAACCAGGTTCCCGATGCCCGTCGGTGATTGAGACACCAGAACCGTTCCGAAGACGACGAATGCCACGATCGCAAGCACTTTGATGGAGGAGAGGGCCGACTCCAACGATGCGAATCGCCCGACGTTCAGGGCATTCACCCACACTGCCAGGAGCGCGGCCGCGCCGATGAAAATGTAGCTCGGAATCTCATCGAACCAGAACTCGAAGTAGACGCCGATGGCCGAAGCCATGGCTCCCACGGCAAAAATCTCCGCGAACCAATAGGACAGCCGGGTAGCGAAACTCGCCCATTTGCCGATGTACGCTTCGGCATAGGCCCCGAAGGCTCCCGGCTCGGCGTGAGCCGGCGCCATCTCCGCGAGGGCGAGACCGACCGAGATCGGCAAGGGAGCCGCGAGCGCATAGCTGAGGACGACGGCAGGTCCGGCGAGCCCGATGGTGGTGCCGCTCGCCAGAAACAAACCCACGCCGATCGTGCCGCCCATCGCAATCATCGCCTGCTGCCAGGACGAGAGAGCCCTCTCGAGACCTCTCTTCGTCGTCGCCATGTTTCGAGCTCGCCCTAACCTCGCAAGAGCTCATTATCATCCACCCCCCCGGTACATCGCACGCCACCTCCGGGCTCGCTTCCTGATGCATCGGTGATATATCGTGGCTCGCACCACGCACGTCTTTTTGTCACCCGACACGGGTGGGGAGGTTCTCATGCGACGAGTTGCACTCACGATGGCCATCTTTCTCGTGATCGCTCCCGTGAGCCTGACGGCACAGACCGGAGAGCGGCCGGATTCGGCCAAAGCGTTGAGGGGAAGCCAGGCGTTCCGCGTCTACTGCGGCAGCTGCCACGGCCGGGAGGCGAAGGGAGACGGTCCGCTAGCCGCCGACCTTCATGTCAAACCGGCGAATCTGACCGAGCTGAGCAAGAGAAACGGCGGTACGTTTCCTTTCGATATGGTGATCGAGACGATCGAGCACGGGCGCAAGGTGAGAGGCCACGGAAGCGAGGAAATGCCGGCCTGGGGCGATGCCTTCGAGATGACCGAACAGACGCAGGAGGCGGCCCGGGCAAAGATGGACGAGCTGGCTCACTTCCTGTGGTCGATCCAGGTCCAATGACCGGTGCGCCGATTACCGGCTCCGGGCCGCACGCACGATCTCGGTGGCCCGAGGGCCCATGTGATCCGTAAGAAACCTGAAATAGATGCCGGACTCCTTGAGTCGGAGTATGTGCTCGCTCAAGGCTTCCTTCAGAGGAGAGCCTTTGGGAAGCGCGAAGCCGAAATGCTGTTCATCACCGAACGTCTGGCTGATCTTGAGCGTCGGATAATCTTCGAGCAAGGGAATCACGGCGCTGCTGTCTGCCGCCGCCGCCCGGATCTCGCCCTTTCGCACCGCCTCGAGCATGCCCTCGATTCCGTCAGACGCCACCACGATCTCGATTCGAGGCTCTTGTTTGAGCGCATCGACAGCAGTGGTGTCCTGGAAGGCGGCGACTTTCGCGCCCGCCAACTCCTTCAAAGAGCCGCTCGCCTCCCCGGAGCGCTCCACCAGCACGACTTGGACCGGAAAGTACCCTGCGCTGAAATCGACGCGACGCTCTCGCTCATCAGTGATCGTAATCGTGCCGGCGGCAATGTCCGCCTTGCCCGCCTCGATTCGAGGTAGGAGATCGGAGAAGCTGTCGACCCACTCGACTGCCAGGGTCGCATCGCGGGATTTTGCGAAATAGTCGAGGATCTCGTACTCGATCCCTCGCAGCCTGCCGTTCTCTTCGAAAAAGAATCGCTCGGACGAAAGTGCGATCACGCGCAGCGTCTCTGACGCCGCATGGGAGCTCAACGAAAGAGTAAACAGGAGAACCGAGAGACGAAGGGTCATGCTCTCCTCCCTGAGAAAAGTCTTGTTTTGATGCTGTGGAATCAGTATAGCAAACGACAAGAGGAACATGAACGATGGCGAGGCTGCGCATTCAACCTCACGGACGACTTCAAGAGTGGGTCGCACACGAGCAAGGCTACTTCCGCGACGAGGGGCTGGAATACGATTTTGCTTTCGTGGCACCCGACGAGCGGAGCAAGGATTCGGCGAACCCGGTGCTGACCGGCGCCTACGAGCTGTACGCCGAAGGTCGCGGTTCCAAGGGAACCAACGCCTGCGACGTGAGCTCGGCGTGCCATTGGGCGGTGAACCAGGCTTCCGCGAGCCAGCTCGGGCGTATGTGGGGCCGAGCCTATTCGATCACATCCGCGGGCATCTACGTTCCTCCCGAGTCCGAGATCCGGCATCCCCAGGACCTCGCCTCGGTCCCGGTCGCCGTTGGATATCACTCAGGGAGTCATTTTGCGACGTTACAGTCGCTCGAGGTCTTTCTTCCTGCGAGCCAGATCGAGCTCGCCTTCATCGGGCGTCCCATGGCTCGCCTCGACGCGGCGCTCGAGCGGAAGGTCGAGGCGGTGAGCGCTTGGGGGCTGGCACAGTACGTTCTCGAGCAACGTGGCTTTCGCCGCATCCTCGACACGACCTTCATCGTCGGTTTTCTGTTTCCCGCCGCGGTCGCCGATGAGGACATCGACAAGTTCATGAACGCGCTTCGTCGCGCTCAGATGGCCATCGACGTTCGGCCGGAGCTCCACAAGCACCACTACCTCAAGGAGCTTCCCGAACGTTTCCATGGGACTGTGGATGTGCGGCGGTTCGGTCCGGGCGAGCGGATCGTCTTCCTGCCATACACCAAGGAGATGTACGAGCAGACCGG
>DASPGQ010000051.1 GCA_035620555.1 Vicinamibacteria bacterium | reverse complement strand
CCGCCATGCCGCCCATCGCGTGGGCGCCCCGCCGATGACAGGTTTTGATCAGCAGATCATCGTAGGACTTCAGAAAGTGACGGGTCATCGTCACTTGGGCACGATCGGGCAACAGGTACTCGGGGCGGTTCCTGAATTTCTTGATGAAGCTGAAGATGTAGTCCCAACGGCCGCAATTGAGTCCCGCGCTGTGCTCGCGGAGCTCGTAGAGAATCTCGTCCATCTCGAAGGCCGCGAGGATGGTCTCGATCAAGACCGTGGCCTTGATGGTGCCGCGGGGGATGTCGAGTGCGTCCTGGGCCACGAGGAACACGTCGTTCCACAACCTGGCCTCGAGGTGGCTCTCGAGCTTGGGCAGATAGAAGTAAGGGCCCGTACCCCTGAGCCGCAGGGCTTCGACGTTGTGAAAGAAGAAGAGCCCGAAATCGAAGATCGACCCCGAGATCGGTTCGCCGTCGACGAGGACATGCTTTTCCGGGAGATGCCAGCCCCGGGGCCGGACGAGAAGCGTGGCCGTTCGCTCGTTCAGCGCATAGCGTTTGCCGGTGTCCGGGTGTGTATAGGAGATTGTCCGCAGGACGGCGTCCCGGAGATTCAGTTGCCCTCGAACGACGTTCTGCCACGTGGGCGAGCAGGAGTCTTCGAAATCGGCCATGAAGGCCTTGGCCCCGGAGTTCAAGGCATTGATGATCATCTTCCGATCGACCGGGCCGGTGATCTCGAGGCGCCGGTCTTCGAGATCCCGGGGGGCGGGTGCCACTCGCCAGTTCGATGCGCGGATCGCTGCCGTCTCCGGCAGGAAGTCGGGAAGGGATCCGTCGTCCAGCTCCTGCTGCCGCTGGCGCCGCTTCTCCAGAAGCTCGAGGCGGCGTCCGTCGAAACGGCGGTGCAGGCTCGCCGCGAAATCGAGCGCCTCCCGGCTCAGTATTGGCGCGAATTCCTGCGAGCTCGGCGCGAGGAGCTCGATCCCCGAGGGAAGAGAGGCAGCCGTCGTCATCGGTCTCATGCCCCGCATGATACCGGGTAATCGTCCCAAAGTATTGCAGAATTTGACATAAGAAATTTTACATAGTAAAGTTCACAGCCAATGGCGGCGGGGCTTCTCCGAAAGACTCACTTTCTCGGCACCAAGATCCGCTCGCAACGCCGGCGCACGGGGCTGACACTCGAGGACCTGTCGGTCCGGTGCATCCAGCTCGATCCGGCCGCCGCGCCGTCGGTCTCCTACCTGAGCATGATCGAGACGGGTCAGCGCGTTCCGTCCGAGAAGGTCCTGCGTTTGCTGGCGGAAGTCTTTCAGCGCGATCTCGGGTGGTTCCTGGATGAGAACCTCGAGGCCGAAGCCGCGCCTCGGAGGGCATCGGCTCACGGGATCGAAGGGATGGCGCTGGAGCCCAGGTTTCTGTTCTCCAAGGATTTGCTGCAGAGCGCCATTCCGGAGCTTTTGTCTCAGACGGGTACGAGCGGCCGGCAGTTCGCCCATCTCTTGATTCGAACCCATCAGGAGCGGCATCAAAACCAGTTTCCCGATCTCGAGCGCGCCGCCGAAGACGTGGGAAGAAAACGCTTCCCCCTGGAGCTCGACGATCTCTTCGAGCTCTGCCGTCAGCACGATCTGGAGATTCGCTGGTTCGAGCGCAAACCCTTTGCCGTGACCGACGATGCCGGACGCCAGCTGAAGACTCTCGTACGCTCCTTTTTCGACGCTCCGCGCACCGTCTACATCAATCGACTCCTGGAGGGGCAACCGGCTCGGGTAAAGTACGAGCTCGCGAGCTATCTCGGTCACACGATTCTCCACGGTGGAGACGGTCCGAAGATGAGACATGCCACCGGAGAGAGTCTTGTCGAGTGGCCGGTGTTCGATGCAGAGCGGACGCAATGGATGGAGTCCCAGGATATCCTCTTCGCGTGGCGCGACTTCGAGTGCGGCTTTTTCGCCGGCGCGCTCCTTTGCCCGAAGCAGCCGTTTCGCCGTTTTCTCCTGCGCCACGGATACGACGCGCTGGCGGGAGCGGAGATTGGGCTCAACCCCGCGGTCGTCATGCGCCGGATGACGAGCGTCTCACCCTATCGGGACTGGCATTACTTCGATGCCTATCCGCCGGGCTATCTGCGAGCGGTCTATCGTGGCAACGGAATCTCGTTACCCTGGGGCAACATGCGTCTCGTCACCGATCCGTGCCCCAACTGGGCGGTGTTCCAGATGCTGTCGCGGGCCTCGGCGAAGCCCCTGGCGCAGATCTCGGCATTGATCGATCGCGACCGGGTCCGCCTCTATTGCTGCCTTTGTTTGAGAGCGCGGGACGCCGCCGGCAATCCCCACGTGCTGTCCGTCGGTCTGGACCTCACCCCCGCGCTCGAATCTCGCGGGGTCGACGCGAGCGACGTGGCTCAGACGGTGGCGGAGGCCTGCCGGCGGCAGGGCGGCTCCGCTCCCATTCCCCAGGACGCGGCCGGCGAGCTTTCTGCCGTGTCGAGAATCCTCAACGTCCGATGGATTGACGACGCGATGTACCGACCCGCCAGCATGATCTGTCCTCGCAGCACCGCATGCCCCAGACCCAAACCCTGCAGGCACCGTCCACAGAGACGTCCATTACAATGGTCCGACGACATCCGGAACGAGATTCTCAGACAGGCCCAATGAGGATCGTTGGACGGACGAACCGAAGGAGAAACCCATGAAGCTCGTTGCTCTCGTTCTTTGTTTCGTTTCCACGGCCGTTGAGGCACAGCTCCTGTCCGCCAAGGGCTCCGCCGTCGCCATGGGGCACCATCACCTCTATGTAAGCGACGTCGCGGCGTCGAAGCACTTCTGGACGCTTCTCGGCGCCGAGCCCGTTGCCTTTCCCAACCGAGAGGTGATGAAGCTTCCCGACCTCGTCATCTTCTTCACGCCGGAAAAGCCCGCCGGTGGCACCACGGGCACGACGGTGAACCACATCGGCGTCCA
>DASPGQ010000050.1 GCA_035620555.1 Vicinamibacteria bacterium | reverse complement strand
GGCAAAGAGATCTTCGAGCGCTCGCGCGGCGGCCGGCTCGTTTCGACCTTCGCCAAGGACCCGCACCGCCGGGATCTGGACGCTCGTCGAGACCTCGCGACTGAGAGCCGCTCGGGCGGCAGCGCGCACCTGCGGCTCGGTGGAGCCTGCCGCGATCTGAACGGCTCTGAGCTTGACGGCGCTGGCGTGATTGGCGCCGGCCACGGCTTGGTGGAGGATCTCGGCCGCCGCGAGGTCGTTCCTCATCGGCGCGAGGCTCTCCAGGCAACGGAGCTGGACGGACGAGCTGTAAGACTCCTGGAAGACGCGAAGTACGGCGGGCCGAACCTCGGGGGCGAGCAGGTGCCGATCGAGCGTCGCACAAGCAAGGAGCTGGACCGATGACGCGTTTCCGGCATCGAGCCCGCGGCTCACCGCCCGCCGCACCGAGGCAACGTCGAGCCGAGGCGAGAGCGTTCGAATGGCTTCGAGCTTCACGCTGGTCGAGAACCCGCTCGCCAGCAGGCGTTCGAAGGCGGCCGTGACCTCCTCCTGGGCGGAAGCGGGCTCGAGCGCTTTCAATGCGCGAAGCGTCACGCTGGTCGACCGGCTGCGATCCAAAGCGAGAATGAGGATGCCTCTCGCCTCGGGATTGGAAACGTGGGGTGCGAGGATGTGAATCAGCTCGATCTGGCGAGACGAGCTCTCCCGCTCCATGGCCTCTTCGAGCACGTCCCGGCCGGCAAGGTTTCCCTGGCGGGCGAGAGCGAAAGCCGTATCGCGCTTGAGCTCCCAGGAGCTCGCGGTCCCGAAGATATCGTCGATAACCTCCCGGGCCAGATCGTTTCGACCGCGGCCCGCGACCAGCTCGGCTCGGTGCTCGCGGGCACTTTCGACTCGCACCGAATCGGGCCACCGTTCGATGACCGAGCCGAAGGCTTCGATGGCTTCGACGTCGCGACCGAGCTGTTCGTAGGCGTAACCGAGATAGTACTGGGCGTCGTCCGCCTCCTCGCTGTCGGCGAACTCGGTGACGAGGCGGCGAAAAGCTTCCGTCGCCTGTTCGTAGCGCTCTTCGAGCAAATGCTCGCGCCCCTCGAGATAGAGAGATCGCGCCGGCTCCTGCAGGGCGAGCAACATCGGGACCCATCCGATGAGCAGAAGGCGTGTCATTTCAAAAATCCTTTCGGGGCAGGGGGTTGTCGTTCGCGAGCCACCCTGACGATGCCAGGGCGCTCTCGATATCGTCGTCGAGCGCGAGCTCGGCAAGCGTGGAAGGCAAATTGCTGTCGCGGAGACTCGCCTGGAGATGACGTACGTTCGTCTCCGTCGTCGAGCTTTCGAGAGCGGCGAGCTCTTCCAGGAACGGTTCGGCACGACGGATCGCGCGAAGAAGATCCCGGTCTTTTTCGGAATCGAGAAGACGCTCGAGAAGGGCGCCGTCGCGAATGAGAGTCCGGGCGCGCTCGCGGGTATAGGCCGCCTCGTCCGCGGTCAGGTCGAGAACGGCCAGCTCCAAGAGCTCCTCGAGAACCCCGCGAAGCCCATCGGTGTAGCGAACGCCCACATCGGACAGCAGCTCGGCCCGCTCGAGGGCGGCGAGAGCATCCGGATCGACGGGGGCACCGAGGGCGACTTCCGGCTCCTCACCGCCCCGGGGCAGGAAGTAACCGATGCCGACTCCGATGAGCAGCACGGCAGCCATCGCCATCCATCGGGACGGTGAGCGACTCCTTTGAAGGTCGAGGGTGCGGATGACCT
Source organism: Vicinamibacteria bacterium (assembly GCA_035620555.1). Taxonomy (NCBI): domain Bacteria; kingdom Pseudomonadati; phylum Acidobacteriota; class Vicinamibacteria; species Vicinamibacteria bacterium. The sequence continues at coordinate 1,096 of DASPGQ010000050.1, read as the reverse complement.
TGGGCGTATCCGCATACGGGAGGGGCGGCGCTTCGATGTCACGAAGGGCCTCCATCGCAAGCTTCGCATCGTCGAAGGCGTCCCGGCAGTCTCCGCATACGGAGAGGTGGCGCTCGACGTTTTCCCGCGACGGCTCGGTGAGATCGCCAAAGAGCAACCTCTCCATGAGCCCCTCGAAATCGGGACAAGCACTGTTTGTCAACGTGTCGCTCCTTTGGCCTTCAAGAAGACGCCCAGCTTCCGCAGGCCGCGAAATACCTGACTTCGCGCGGTAACCTCGCCGCATCCCAGCGCTTCGCCGATCTGCCGCATCGGGAGCTCGTCGAAGTAGCGCAGGACGACCGCTGCCCTCTGCCCTTCGGGAAGCTTCTCGAGCGCGAGTCGGACCTTCTCGGCGCGCTCGGCCCGCAAGAGACGGTCCTCGGCCTCCGCCACGGCAACGTCCGATGCGACCACCCGGGCGTCGAGTCGGGCGCGGCGTCCGGCTCGCCGCCGATCCTCGATCGCGCGATTGACCGCAATCCGGCAGATCCAGGGGAAGAACCGAGCGGGATCCTTCAATCGCGGAAGCTCTCTGAGGGCAGAGGCATAGGCATCCTGGACCATGTCCTCGGCCTGGATTCGGTCTTTCATGATGGTCAGAACGACCCGAACCACGCGGCGGTAGTAGCGCCGATGAAGCTCGCCGAATCCCTCGATGTCCCCTGCCAGGGTGCGCTCGACGAGCGCGGCATCCGCTACTTCCATGAGCCTACCGGGCCGTTCATGGGATCGGCGCGCCAGGGGGCTGGTTCGTTGCAGGAAACTTCATTATAAAGTCACTTCAGCCTGGATGGGATTGGTGCCACACCTTGGGCTTCCCACGTTCGGCGCCGACCGGTCAGCTTAGCGGCAGGGAGTCGAACAATACGAGATGGTGACGGAATCTCAAATTCGTCGGATCGCCTTGTCCCTCCCCGGCGCCTACGAACGGGCCTCGTACGAAGGCCGACCGTCGTGGCGCACCAAGCCGCGCATGTTCACCTGGATCCGCGATGATCCCGAGGCGCTGGTGGTTTGGGTCGAGTCCCTCGACGAGAAGGAGCTGATGATCGCG
>DASPGQ010000049.1 GCA_035620555.1 Vicinamibacteria bacterium | reverse complement strand
GGCTCGCCGTACACGATCTGGGAGCTCCTCGAGCACATCCGGATCGCCCAGGCCGACATCGTGAGCTTCAGTCGGAGTGCCGACCATCAATCGCCCCCGTTCCCCGAGGGCTATTGGCCCGAAGACCGGGCCCCCGAGAGCGACGAGGAGTGGCAACGCGCGCGCGAAGGCCTGAAGAACGATCTCGAAGCGATGAAACGCCTCGTGGCGGACCCGGAGCAGGATCTGTTGGCTCCGATTCCTCACGGCGACGGCCAGACCCTCCTTCGAGAGGCCGTGCTTCTGGCCGACCACAATGCCTATCACCTCGGCCAGATCGTCTTGATGCTGAAGATGCTGAAGCTCTGGTAGGACTCATTCGAAGAAGATCACGGCCTCGGCCTTCCTACGAAGAGCTCGTTCACGTAGGTTTTGTTGACGGAGCAGGCCGTTTTTGCTTAACTGGGTTCGTGCCTATCTACGAGTATGAGTGCAAGAAGTGCGGGCACCGGTTCGAATCCATCCAGAAAGTAAGCGACCCACCGCTGAACCGGTGCGTCAAGTGCAAGGGTAAGGCGGAACGACTCGTTTCCTCTCCAGCAATCCAGTTCAAGGGCTCGGGCTGGTACGTGACGGACTATGCCCGTACCAACAAGGCCTCTGGTGATTCCAAGGCCAGTGAAGCCGAAGAGTCGACCTCCAAGCCCAAGAAAGACGAGAAGGCATCGAAGAAGGACAAGCCCGCCAAAGCCGCAGCCAAATAGCGGCGCATTCCGGGCACTCCGCCCTCCTGCGGCTCGGATCCATTCGGCCCCGATTCGCCGGCCCGGGATGATTTGGACTTTTGCCGTTCCGGGGTTAAGATGCCTCGCCCCATGAATGTCGTGGACTCGTCTCTCTCCGTCGTCCTTCCCGCGTTCAATGAGGAAGCCAACATCGAGCGGGCGGTACTTAGTGCGGCGGAGGCCGTGGCGCCCCTCGTATCTGATTACGAGCTCGTCGTCGTCGACGATGGGAGCCGGGACGAGACCTCCCGAATCCTCGCGAAACTGGCGGAGGAGCTCGACGGTCACCTGACCCTCGTATCCCATCCGTCGAACCTGGGCTACGGCAAGGCACTCCGGTCGGGCTTCGACGCCTCCTCACGGCGGCTCGTCTTCTACACCGACGCCGACAACCAGTTCGACCTCCGGGAGCTCGAAGCCTTCCTCCCTCTGATGGCCGACCACGATGCGGTCCTGGGATATCGCGTGGGTCGGCAAGATGGCTGGTTCCGCCTCCTGGTTTCTAACGGCTACAATGCGCTCGCCTCGTTCGCATTCGGAATGTCGGTCAGGGACTTGAACTGCTCATTCAAGCTCTTCCGTCGTGACGCGCTGACGTCACTCCGGCTCGAAGAGGACCATTTCTTCATCGATACCGAGATCGTGATCCAGCTGCATCGCGCGGGTTATCGCTACCTGCAACGGGGCGTGAAGCACTATCCGCGTACGGCGGGACGCTCGTCGGTCCGACCTACCGACGTTCCTCGAACGTTCCTCGCTCTGATGAAGCTCTGGGTCAGGCTTCGTTTCCAGAGCTCCGGCAGAGCCAGGCTCGCCCGCGACTGATCGGGCATGGGCCCGGTGCTCGCATCGAGCTCCACCGGTTCGTGGAAGCGGGCGGGTGTGAATGCGGTTCTCGCCGCGCTGCTGCTGGCGGGGGCTTATCAGCTGCCGGCCACGATGGACGTCGACTTCGCCAACTCCGCGGCGAGCTACCTGTCGACCGACGGGTTTCACGACGCCGAGGCCGGCTATCGCTGGTCTCGGGCGCGAAGCGAGATCCAGTTTCACGACCCCGGAAGCAAGTGGAACGTGCGGCTCGAGCTGCTCTTGTCTGGGTTCCGCCCTCGCGACCTGCCACCGCCCCTGCTCATCGTCGAGACTCCCGGAAGGACTTTCCGGCTCAAACCGTCGCGGAAAGTCGAACCGTTCGCGATGGACGTCTCGACACCTGGCACCTGGAGCTCCACCCTGCGGGTCGTCTTGCGCTCGGAGGTATTCACCCCCGGGGGGGGAGACGAGCGCTCTCTTGGCGTACGGGTTCACCGCGCTCGCCTGATTACGAGCGGTCGGGCGATTCCCCCAATCAAACAGCTTTTCTTCGGCACCCTGCTCGTTTTTCTCGTCGGCTTGTGGCTTCCCGCCCTCGGTCGATGGTACGTCGCGACCCCGGCGCTGCTGGCGATCGCCTTTGTGTACTTTCGACAGTGGACGGCGATGGCCGTGCCCCTCGTCGCCGTGGGGTTCGTTCTGGTAGTTGTTGTGGGCCGCTTCGTGCCGTCGGTGACGAGCTTCGCTCGGTCCTGGTCCAAGGCCGTCTCGGCCGCTTTGCGTCAGGCAACCCCCTCACTGATCGAGCTGGCGGTTCTCGCGGGTGTAGCCACGGGGGCCGCGGTCGTCGCCTATGCGGCCCGGCCCAGCGTCGAGCTCGACCTCGGTTCCGGCGCATTCGAGCCCATCGTTCATCGTTTCCGGGGGTACGACCGGGATGCGCTTTCCGTCCACTTCCGCGAGCCTCTCCCCAGGGCGGTGATCGATCTGCGCGACTTCGGGGCCGGAAGACCCTGGACGGTCACGATCCGTGCCGCGTTGGAGGGCGAGGCCCATCGAGGGGTTCTCGCCCGAGCTGACGGGGCCGAGCTTCGCACCGAGCTCGGACCCAACTGGGAGAGTCATTCGTTCACGGTTCCCGCGCCCGACTTCTCGTGGCGCTCCGGACACGAGCTCAGCTTTGCTGGATTCCCCGGGGCCAAGCTGAAGGTGTCTTCGGTCCGTATCGACCGCGGCAGGAGCCTCCCCTCGGTTCGCGCAATCCTCTTTCTGACGATATCGGGTTGGGCGTTGCTATTGGCGCTGCGGGGCATCGGTCTTCCAGAGCGTCGCGCGGCGTGGCTTTCGGTGGCGTGGCTCATGGTTCCCGCGGGCGCGATCTTGCTGTGGCCCGCAATCGCGATCCCCTTGCTTCCTCTCGTCGTGGTGGCGTCGGTCGCGACGGCGGCCGGGGCAATCCTCGTCCGAGGGGGGTTCCGAGCCCTGGCCGAGCGCGATGTCGTGCCCGAGCCCGCGCCCGGTGTTCTCGCGGTTGCGTCCCTCGGCTTTCTCGCGTGGTTTTTGGCGATGGCCTCGCCGCTGTACGTGGGAGGTCATTTCGCTTACCACGC
>DASPGQ010000048.1 GCA_035620555.1 Vicinamibacteria bacterium | reverse complement strand
TTTGCGGGAGGCTACGAACGGACCTCGTTTCTCGCGGTGTCCTTTCTCTTCCTCGGACTCGCGAGTGTGGGCTTTCCCGGAACACTCGGATTCGCCGGGCAGGAGGCGCTGGCGCATGGAGCTTTTACCGAGACACCGTTTCGAGGAGCTCTGGTCCTGCTCGCATCGGCCCTCAACGGGATCACGGTAATGCGCTGCTATCTCGTGCTCTTCTGCGGCGCTCGCACGGAGCGCGTACGCGCACAGGGGGTCCGCCCACGGGAGCGACTCTCGTTCCTCGTGCTCGTTCTCATCCTTTTTCTCGGAGGGTTGTTTCCTCAACCGTTCCTCCGATCACGCGAGCGTGCCGCCGAAATCATCTTCGACGCACGAGCGCGCCGTGCTTCGGAGAGTTTTCTCGACCGAAGCCGGTGATGACGGCGACGGCGAGGACGATGAGCAGGGACCAGGCGTGAAAGTTCAGAAAACCGGCCTCGACGGTCGAGATGCGCGGCAGGCCGAAGTCTTCTCCCGAGGCCGACGTGCTCGCCGCGAGGATCACGGGGATCATGTACGGAAAGAGAAACGGCCAGATGCAAACCGTCATGTCCATGAGATTGGCGCGTCGATAGCGTGAGATGTCGAAGCGGGCGCCTGCTCTTCTCGCGAAATCGCCAACGGTCAGTAGGGCAACGGTGCTGTGGGTCGTGACGAGGGCGGCGGCCGATGTCACGGCGACGATCCAGCTCTCGGCGCTTCGCGGCGAACGAACCTTCTTACCCGCGTAGGCAACGACTTCGTCCATGAGGCCCGATGCTTCGAGGGGCCCGACGAGTCCCATCAGGAGCAGAGTAAAAATCGACGCCCCGATGCCGCGCTCCATGCCTTCGAGAACGATCCCCGAGGCCCGGAAGCTCGTCGCATCGATGGTGAGGAGCCTCGACGGCTCGAAGAGCTCGAAGGTGACTCCCAGGAGGATGGCGAGCGCAATCCCGAAGAAAAGACCCTCGAGCAGATGCCTGCCCCTCAGAAGTAACAGCAATACCCCGGCGGGGACGATGAGCATCACGAGGCCTGCGGACTTCGCCTCGATTGGCGGCCGAGCGCCGGAGGGAATGCTCGTGCCGCCGAATAGCGCGTAGGCGACGAGAGCCATGGCCGCCGCGATCAGTGCGTACTTCATCCGGCTCCGCACGACGCCGGCGACGTCCGCCTCCTGGGTGAAAGCCGAAGCGATCGTCGTGTCCGAGATCGGGGAGAGGTTGTCCCCGAACGTCGCGCCCCCCAGGATGGCGCCCAGGAGCACCGCGGGCTCGGCGTCGAGCGCTCCCCCGGTGGGGTAAATCAGCGGGCCACAGACCAGAATCGTCCCCAGGCTCGTGCCGGTCGCGGTCGAGACGATGCAGCAGACGAGGAAAGACGCCGCAACGTAGCCCGAGCCGCGAAGCCCCGATTCGCTGGCGAGCCAGACGAGCGCCTGTACGAAACCCGATTCCGCCAGCACTTTCCCCAGCACGCCGGCCAGAAGCCAGGAGAGGATCATGACCGCGACGATGGGACGACCCATGCCGCGCACGGCTTCTTCGCTGAAGCGTGACCGGTCCCGGCTGAGGAGAAGCCCCAGGCCGAGCGCGGCGACGCTGACCGGCCAGAAACCGCGCTCGTCGGGTGCGCCCGAGAGGCCTAACCACGCGACTCCCGTGAGGAGTAGCGCGAACGGCGCGACGACGCCGAGGGTGCCGCCGTAGAAACGTAGTGGGGAGTGGACCACCTCGACGGGAACGCGTTCGGAATCACTCCCAGCGGATCAGGGCATTCACCAGCGCCCGGCGCCCGAGCAAATCGCCTCCGAAGCTCTGCCAGTGTTCGTTGTCGAAGAGGTTCGAGACGTTGAGGCCGATCCCGAAATGCTCGTTGAAGTGGTAATTTCCTCGCAAATCCGCAGTGGTGTAGGCCTCGACGTCGCCCTGGAACGGACCCACCGCCCAGCGGAACGTGTCCACCCAGCGGAGGTCGAAAGCCGCGTCCCATCTCGAAGTCGTATAGCCGATTCCGGCGGCGATCTTGTTTTCCGGAGTGTTCGGAAGCAGCTGGTTCGCGAAGGGCGAATCCGGGTCCTGGATCTCGAAGTCGAACCAGGAGTAGGCGAACGAGAACGTCCAGTCGGGAAGGAAGTAGTAGTTCACTCCGAAGTCGATTCCCTGGGTATTGACCCGTCCGAAGTTCGTGTAGGAACGGGCGACGAAAAAGGGCGTCCCGTCGAAATTATTCGACAGGATGGCGTAGATCGGTGGCGGCAGGTTCGCCCGGAGCGCTCCAATGAGGAGCGCGGGAGCGGGATGATTCGCCGGAGGCTGATAGGGACCGAAATCGGGGTTGGTGCGGTTACCCTGGGCGTCGAGCTGGGGAATCAGATCGGTGATGAATCGATCGTTCCTCGCGTTGTAATAGTCCAGAGTGATGAACGCGCGGTTGGCGATGATTCCGCTGTAGCCGATCTCGAACATCTTGGTTTTTTCGACCTCGAGATCGTTGTTCCCCACGGCGACGATGCGGGTCGGAGTCCCGAAACCGCAATCCACCCCGAAGGGGGTGCAGACGGCGGCCTCGATTCCCGCGAGATTCAGGGGAGCGGCCACATTGGCCTCGAGGAAGAACTCGGAGTAGTTGGCCACCTGGAACGCCTCGTTGTAGGTGAATCGCAGGCTCGAGTCCCGGTTCAGGTTGTAGACGAGAGAGGCCTTCGGGGAAAACTGAGGGTCGTGGAGCGTGCTCTCGTCCACCCGTCCGGCAACCACGACTTTCCACCGCGGGTCGATGGTCCAGTCGACTTGACCGAAGATCGCCCCTTGATCCGAGGTCACCGGCTCGAACATCAGCGTCTGACGTCCGGTGTTGGGGTCTTCGCTGTTGATGTCCGTGTGACGGTAGGAGCCACCCACCACGACACGCACTTTCTCCGCCGCGAGGCTCCAGTTGGTCTGGCCCTCGAGGTGGACGTTGTAGCTGTCGAGAGCCAGGTTCGTCCCCGAGCTCAGAGCGAGCTGTTGGTCGGCCTTGCGGCCGCTGTAGTAAGTGAAGAAGTTGAACCGCTCGGCGTTCCAGTTGAAGCGCGCCCAGGGGCGCTGCACGTCGACGAGCTGTACCCGGCCGATGCCCGTCTGGAAGACGGGACCGGCCACGTCGGCATAGCCACCTTCGAACGTCAGCGCCATGCCGTTCGAGAGATATTTGTCCAGCCGCACGCCCCCGAAGTAGATATCGTCGTCGTTCTCTCGGGCGAGCGGCACCGCTTCCTGGGGAAGGCAGTCGGTCTGCCCGGCCGTCGTGCAGGGCACGGAGTATTCGGCGAAGCCGCGCCGGGATACGGTGAAGTCGCCCGAGTTTCGAAGTCCTCCGACGAGCTTGATGTACCAGTCGTTCGTCAGACTCTGGGCGAGGCGGAAGTCGAGGTTCACCGTGTCGAGCTCCCCTCCCGTGACACGGAAGAGACCGCCTTGACTGTAGCGAGGTTGCTTGCTCGTCATGTTGAGAACGCCGCTCGAGGCATTGGCCCCGTACAGAGCCGCGCTCGGCCCTCGAACGAGCTCGACCGTCGCGAGATCGTCGAGGGGAAAGGAGATCGCGGCCCACTCCTGCGCCCCGAGGAACGGGACCGAAGGATCGCGGCCGTCGACGAGCGTCGCGACCCGGCGGTTCAGCGAGCTGTTGAACCCACGGGTATTGAAGTTGAAGTCGTAGACGCCGCTCTGGGTCACTTCGGCGCCCGGGGTGTACTCGAGAAGCTTGGGGGCCTGGCCATGCGAAGCGACCTGCTGGATCTCCTTCTCATCCACCACCGTCACCGCGGCCGGAGCCTCCACGATCCGCTCGACGCGCCGTGACGCCCCGTAGACGGTCAACGTCTCGGCGAAGCCCAGCTCCCAGTCGACCTTCGGCTCGAGGTGTGTGGTTTGTCCCGCAGTGACGACCACGCCGGACTCGGTGATCAGGTTGGCGCCGAGGATGAAGCTGACCGAATAGGTCCCGGCGGGAACGGACGGAAACCCGTAGAGGCCGTTGGCGTCAGTGATATCGGTCAGCGAGAGCTCGTTCAAGACCACGCTCACTCCGCTCACCGGAGAGAGATCGGTCCTGAGGACCCGGCCCTCGATGCGTCCGGTCTCACTCTGGGCGAAGGCCGCGACGGCTAGTGGCCAGGCGGAGAGGCTCGAAACGATGCAGGCCATACACAACTTTCTCATCGTCGTCTTCCTTTAGAGCATGCGCACCGACGTGCAGGCAGGCGGTCGTCCTGGCTGCGCTTATAGCAATGCCGAAAGCCTTTCGTCAACTTTCTCGTCGCCCCGAGGAAACCTTTTGCCTCGCCGCGGGTACGATGGAGTGTGGAAGGGATATCGGTCGCAAGAGGCGAGACGGTGGAAGAAGGACCTTGTCGGCCCGCCGGATCGGAGGCTTCTGCACAGCCGAACCTCCTCGTCCGTCACCGGGAGGGCGACCCGGATGCCTTTCGGGCACTCGTCTCGCGGTATCGCGCGCCGGTCTTCTCCTACATCATCCGTTGCGGCGTCGCCGAGCCGGATCGCGACGACCTCTTCCAGGAAATCTTTCTGCGCATTCATCGGTCGGCACACCAGTACGACGTGGACAAGCCGCTTCATCCCTGGCTCTTCACCGTCGTCGCCAACGCGGTGAGGAGCTATCACCGCAAGCGGAAAGTGGCCGCGCTGGTCTTCACCGACCCACCCGAGCAGGAGCCGCGGGATGACAAGCCCGATGGCGAGGAGATCGCCGCGGCGAGCCAGATGTTCCGCTTCCTCGAGCGCGAGCTCGAGGCGCTTCCGCCCATCCAGCGCGAGGTGCTCGTGCTCGCGTCTATCGAGAGCGTGCCTCAGAAAGACATTGCCGAAGCCCTCGGCATCCCGCTGAACACGGTGAAGACCCACATCAGGCGCGCTCGGCTCAAGCTCATACGGAAACTGTCGCCGGAGGCGTCGTCATGAACCCTGTTTGTCAATCCTTGCAACACACGCTGGCCGCGGAGGGACGCGTTCATGTCCGCGAGAACGAGGCAGCGCGGGCGCACGTCGAGAGCTGCGACGACTGCCTGGCGTTCCTCGAGCGGCTGGTCGTCGTCGACCGCGCTCTGGCCGCGCTTCCCGCTCACGACGCTTCTGACGAGCTCGTGGAGCGTTTGCTCGCCCGTCCCGAGCTGGCCGTACCGGCGCCGGGTAAAGACGCGAAGGTCGAGCGAAGGCTGTTCTCGCCGTGGGTCTTTCAACTTGCCGCGGCCGCGGGAGTCCTCGCGGTGCTGGGCTCGGCAACCTGGCAGTGGTTGAC
>DASPGQ010000047.1 GCA_035620555.1 Vicinamibacteria bacterium | reverse complement strand
TGGAGACCAGGACCTGCTGCTCGTAAACGGAACGAGCTGGCCGGGGGCTCCCGGAGGCGTCAAGCGCACGACCGCCGCCCTCTACCGGAATCGCGGCACGGGCACGTTCGACGACGTGACCGCGGGCTCGGGTCTCGATCGCTCCCTATATGGCATGGGGGTCGCCATCGGAGACTACGACGCCGACGGGGACCCCGACGTGTACCTTACCGCTCTTGGACCGAACCTCCTCATGAGAAACGACGGGGGAGGGAAGTTCATCGACGTGACCGCTGCCGCTGGCGTGGGCGATCCCGGCTTCGGCGCGAGCGCGACCTGGCTCGACTACGACCGTGACTCGGATCTCGACCTCTTCCTCGTCAACTACGTCGAGTGGACTCCTGAAACCGACATCTACTGCTCGCTCGATGGAAAGACGAAATCTTACTGCACGCCCGAGTCCTACGACGGGGCGAGTCCGGTCCTCTACCGCAACGAGGGTGGAGGGAAGTTCAGCGACGTGACGGAAGAGGCTGGCCTTCACAACCCGCGAGGGAAGGGACTCGGCGTCACCGTCCTCGATTTCGACGCCAACGGATATCTCGATCTCGCGGTAGCGAACGATACCCAGCCCAATAACCTCTACAAGAACAACGGCAATGGCACCTTCACCGACGTCGCGGTGCTCGCCGGGATCGCTTTCGCCGAGAACGGAGTCGCGCGGGGCGCCATGGGGATCGATGCGGCCGACTACGACGGGAGCGGACACCAGAGCCTGGTGATCGGCAATTTCTCGAACGAGATGGTCTCGCTCTATCACAACGAGGGGCGGGGGTTCTTCATCGATGCCGCCCCGGTATCCGACGTCGGCCGGGCGAGTCTTCTTACGCTGGCCTTCGGCGCATTCTTCTTCGACTTCGATCTCGACGGGATGCAGGACATTTTCATCGCCAACGGCCACGTGGAGAACGATATTCAGGCGGTGCAGCAGCGGGTGACCTACGCCCAGCCGCCGCACTTGTTTCGGAATCTCGGCGGGGGGCGGTTCCAGGACGTCGCCCAGAGCGTGGGCCCGGAGCTCTCTCGCGCGGTGGTCTCGCGAGGTTCCGCCCACGGCGACATCGATGGCGACGGTGACCTCGACCTGCTCGTCACCACGAGCGGCGGGAGATCTTATCTGTATCGCAACGATCTCCGCGGTCCCACGCGCTGGATCGGCTTTCGTCTGAGGGGAACGAAGAGTAACCGGGAAGGCATCGGCGCCGAGATCCGCGTCACCGCTGCCGGGAGCGTTCGGACCGCGATAGTGAAGAGCGCTACCGGCTACCTGTCCCAGAACCAGTTGCCGGTGATGTTCGGTCTCGGGGCCTCTGACAGGTTGGAGAGCGTCGAGATCGTCTGGCCCAACGGAGTCAAACAGACCGTTGACGGCCTCGAGCTCGGTAAGATCCACGTCATCGAGGAGCGCTGACCAGCTACGACACAGTTCTCGAGGTCGTCCAAAGCGTCGCGAACGCCTGACGGCGAAGCGGCTTCGTAGCTTCGAAGAGCGTGTTGTCCTCCCGCTACCCCTTGAATTCTACGTTGACGAGTCTTGCCCAACGAGGTCGATACAAGGGTCACCTGCGGGCGTTTCCTTGTAGCCTGTACTAAGCTAACTCGTGTTGATCGCATGATGGCGCATCGCAATGAGAATCGTCGGATCGGGCGACGGCCGTTTTGACACCGATGCCCGACTGCAACGAGACCGCGAAGCCTGCCGGAGCGCTCGGGCGCCTCTTGGAGCTAGAGGGCGACCTCGCCGAGCGTCTTGCTCGGGCCCGCGCTGAGTCGGAGCAGGCGGTCGTCCACGCGAGGCAGGATGCGGAGCGGGCCGTCGACCGTTTCTCGAAGCAGGTCGCCGAGGAAACGGTGCGACTCGGATCGCGCATCCGCGCGGAGCACCTGGCGGAACGCGCACGGATCGAGGATCGAGCGCGGCACGAAGCCGAAGCTTTCGATGCCGTCGACGAGACGCGGGTGCGAGCATTCGCCGACGCGCTGGTGGAGGTCTTGCTGGACGCGCTGACCGAGCCTGATCGGTGAACGAGGGAAGCACGATGATTTTGCAGATGGAAAAAGTCTGGATCCTGGGGCCGGAGGAGTGTCTGTCCGAGACGATGCGCGTGCTCCAGGACGTCGGCACCGTCCATCTCGTCGAGCCAACGGTCGAGAGCCCACGGTTGTCACCGGTGAGCCTTTCTGCGGTGGAGGAGCGCGAAGCCCGCGCCCTTCGGGCCGCCATTGGCGATGCGGATCGCGTCACCGAGATTTTGCGCCCCGCGGATCCCATCCCTGCGCCTGTCGAGGTGCTCACGCGTGCCGACCTGGCGTGGTGGGCGAGACGGATCGTGAGGCTTCGCCGCCGCGTGCAGAGGGTCGTGGCCCATCGCGATGGGCTCGTCGACGAGATCTCTCTGCTCCTCAAATACCGCGATCTGTTCTCGACTTTCGAATCCCTCTTCGAAGAGCGAGGCGCCGAGGCCCCGGAACGTTCCACCTACTGCCTCGTTCTGAAGGACGCGCGCAAGGCCGTTGTCGACAGGCTCCGGACGAGTCTTCGAGAAGTCGCCGGCGAGGGTCTCGAGATGAGGTCGAAGCCGGTATCCTCGGGAGCGGCCATCGTACTTTCCGTTCCCACATCGATGGCCGGGTCCATCGAGACAGCCTTCACGCGGG
>DASPGQ010000046.1 GCA_035620555.1 Vicinamibacteria bacterium | reverse complement strand
GAATACGAGCCTTCTTTCATATCCGGCCCCGAAAGACTCGGCCCACCGAGAATGTCTCCTTCCGCGATCTCGACGACGGCTCGATGCTCGTTCCACGCTTCGGAGAATCGCCCTTGTCGCGCGAATGCGATCCCCCGTGCGTGGTGCCACATCGCAGTCACGAAGCGGAACTCCTCGGGCGGCGCCGGCTGGCTGAGAATATCGTTCCAGTAGCCGAAGCGTGCCATGGTGTAGTAGGGCGATGACATGTAGTTTTGATACCGGGCGGATTGCGCGATGACCCGATGCGGAATGGTCTCGAACACCTTGTCTCTGAGCTTCTGGGCTTGTTGAAGAGAGACGAGACTCCGCCCCTCCATGGACGCCGCCACCCAAACGAAGTGGACGTTGTGCTGATACGAGCCCAGTGGGTAGATGCCCTCCTGGTCCGGCTGCCCGATGTAGAGCTCGTCGGCCATCGAGGCGTCGATGTTGGTGTCGGCGGCGTGATCGTAATCACCGGTCTGAATGAGGATGTGAGAGCCCATATGTACCAGGTGGGCGAGGTTCGGAGCCGTGGAGGCGAGCTTGCGGGCGGGCTCGCGGGCGCGGTAGACGTCGTACGACGCTTCCACGCCGTGGATGTAGTAGTGGATCGCACCCGAGTGCGACGGATCCAGCTCGAGGGCCTTCTCCAGCGTCTCGACGAACCACGTGGTGTTCTCGTCGTTGGGCTTGCCACTCCGATCCCAATAGTTCCAGCGGGACGTATTCATCTGCGCCGCCGCCGCGAGGACGAGGACGTTCACGTCTTCGGGATACTCTTTCGCCAAATCCCTCATCGCCACGGCGTAAGCGGCATCGAGCGGCTCTCGCGGCGCCTTCGGGTCTTTGTCGACCCGCAGGGCCATGGCTTCGATGAGGCCGCGTTCGAGTTTCGTTCCCAAGGATCTGCGGGACATTGCTTCTTGAATGGCCTCGTAGGAGGTCTCGAGATCCGGTTCGGAAGGCGCGGCATTGTTGTGGTATCGGCCGTAGGCCCAGGCTTTTCCCCAGTACGGCATCGGCGCATCCGGATCCTGACGAATGGCTTCCTCGAAGCTGCGACGGGCCTCCGATATCCAAAAACCGAAATGAAGCCGCACGCCCTGATCGAAGTATTTCTGCGCCAACTCGGAGCTCGTGGTGATGGGCAGATGCGCGTTACCGAGCCCTTCGTGCAGGGGAATCTTGACGTCGGCCGCGGGAGGAGAAGTCTCCGCCCAGGCGAGGACATACCCCATGAGCACGATACAAGAGACCACGAGAAGTCGCTTCCGATGAATCACGGACCTACCTCCTGAAACCGAGAGCACGGCATCATAGAACATTCTTGCGCCCAATCGCGATCCGGGGATCCGCTCTTCGCTGGAACCCACCCTCACCGAATGACGTTCGTATTTGTCGAGCAGGATCCGCTTGGGACTCGTCTCGGCAGCCAATCGGGGCAGAACGTTCTTGGGGGCTCGGTCCCGAGAGGAACACGAGAGGGCGGTCGCTTTAAACAATTGAGTTATAATGACTTACTGGCACGGCGCCGCCGGGCAAGCCACCGCCGGGATTAGGGCCCGGCGCCCCGTAGGACTTCCTCAGGGGTATTAAGAGGAGGGTGGCATAGGAAGCCTAGCAGCGATCAGGTTGTCTGGCAAATGCCATTAGGAAGGGGACCGGGAGCGATGATTGTTCGTAATAGCTTGCGGCTCTGGGTCAAGGAACGACCTTCGTCGTGCCGACGGTTATGATTCTCGCCTTCGGAATCGGTGCCGTGACGTCGGTCTTCAGTGTCGTAGAGAGTGTCGTGCTCCGACCGCTGCCGCACGACGACCCCGAGCGGCTCGTCGTCGTGTGGGAAACGGAATCAAACGATCTTGAAGCCAACGTTTCTGGTGCGAACCTCATCGACTGGCAGTCGGAGAGCCAGGTGTTCGAAGGTCTCGCGGCATTTGCACCGACCATACTGACTCGTACCGGTGTCGAGCGCACCGAACGCTTGGCGGGAATCGAAGTCACATCGGTCTTGAGACAGGACTGAAGGGGTTTCGGTAAGATGGCGACGTGATCCGGAACGAGCTGAAGAAGCTCGCCTCACACAGTGCGATCTATGGGGTGGCCGACGTCATCCCTTACTTCGTCAACTTCTTGCTGCTGCCCGTCTTCACGGCCTATCTCGGGCCGAACGAATACGGAGCGCTCGGTATCCTTCTTCTCTTCGGGGTTCTCACCAAGATCTTCTTCCGCCTGGGCCTGGATGCCGGGTTCTTTCGCGTGTACTACGAACAGACCGCGGAGCGCGATCGCAAGCTCCTCGCGACCACGCTGTTCCTGTTCTCCCTCGTCGTAAGCCTCGTGCTGTTCATCGCCGCGAGCGCGGCGGCTCGCCCGATCTCGCGTGCGCTGCTCGGAGAATCAGCCGTATCCGCCTGGATCGTTCTCGTGGCGCTCGACACTCTGTTGAACACGTTCGCCTTCGTGCCCATGAACTTGTTTCGTATCGAGGGACGGCCGCGGGCTTTCACGCTGGTCACCCTGGTCCGAAGCACCCTGAGCATTGGACTGAAGCTCGCGCTCGTCGTGGGAGGTTTCGGGGTTTCCGGTGTGCTCTGGGCCGACGTCTTGTCGTCCGCCGCCTTCGTGGCCGTCTTGTCGCCCATGCTCGCGCGAAACCTCACCGCCGGGTGGTCCTGGCCGTTGCTGAAGCAGGCCGCCGCGTTCGGTCTGCCCAAGGTCCCTCACGGCCTGGCCCATCAGGTGTTGAACCTGTCCGACCGAAAGCTCCTGGAGGTCTTCGCCAGCCTGTCGGCCTCCGGCCTGTACCACGTCGGATACATGCTGGGCACGGGAGTGAAGTTTTTCCTCGCTGCCTTCGAGCTCGCTTGGGGACCCTTCGTCTACGCGCAGCTCGCGAAGCCGGATGCGCCGCGCATCCTGGGTCGGATCGCCACATACCCCTTCGCCGCTCTGATCGGGTTTGGGCTCGTCAATGCCATATTCGGTCGCGAGCTTCTGTTCTTCATGGCGGAGCCTCGATTTCACGACGCCCACCCCGTCATCCCCGTCGTCGTTCTTGCCTACGTGCTGCAGGGGGTGTTTGCCCTGACCTCGATTGGAATCGGCATCAGCAAGAATACGCGCGTCCTGCCGGCGATCACTTTCGGTGCCGCCTCGGTGAACGTCATCCTCAATATCCTATGGATTCCTCGCCTCGGGATACTCGGCGCGGCATGGGCAACCGTCGCCGGGTACTTTTTCATGGCCGTGCTCGGGTTTTATTTCGGGAATCGTTTCTACCCCATACCGTTCGAGCTCGGCCGTCTCGCGAAGGTCGCGGCCACCGCCGGAGTGGCTTTCTGGATCTCTCTCGCGGCACCCGCCGATTGGACCCGTGCCCTATTGGTCAAGGGTGCCGCCGTGCTCGCATTCCCTGTGCTGCTCTACGCCGTCGGCTTCTTTCGCCCCGATGAGCTCGCCCTAGTCAGGACCAGGCTGCTCGGACGCTACGAGCGATATTTTCTGAGCGCTCGACACTGACTTCCCGCGACTAGCCGGCGTTCCACCCCTCGTCGACCGCCACATCGTCTTCACGGCTACGTCGCACCTCGGCGAGGGTGAGCTCGCGGTCGGCGTCGTCCAACGAGCCTCCGGTTCGCAGAGGAATCTGACGGGTGAGCCCGCTCGCGACGTCCCCCGCCTCGACCGAGACCTTCCCCGCGACGTCCACCTCCACGGCGACGACGACCGCGCTCGGCCCGTGCCGAAACGGAACCTCCCACAAGAGCCTTCCCAGGAACAAGTTCTCCTCGACTCGCTCGCTGGTTCCTTGAAGGATGTTGAGCTCCAGCCGTGAGTCCGTCGTCTCGAAAGAGCAGGTCGCTCTGGTGGGCACTCCGGAATGTCGGGAGAGTATTGGCGTGACGCGTCCCGGCGGCCCCTCCACCGCAACATGGTGCCGACTCACATCCATCAGGACACGGTCGGCGAGAGCCCCTTCGAGCATCGCCGCGCGCACCGCGGCTCCGAGAGCCGGCGCCTCGTCGGGGTGAAGTCCGCGCGTGGGATCCTTCTCGAAGACCCCGCTCAAGATTTCGTTGACTTTTGGAATTCGGGAGGAGCCTCCGAACAACAGAACGACGTCGGTCTTGTGTTTCGTGAGGCCCGCACCTTGAAGTGCTTTCTTGCACGGCGAGGCGATCCATTCGAGCTGCGGGGCCAGCTGAGACTCGAGCTCCGTACGCCGCAGCGTCGGGGTCCAGAGCTTATCGCCGCCGAGGGGGACCTCGACTCTCACCTCGGCGAGGACCGACAGGCGCCGCTTGGCGCTCTCGGCGGCTTCTTTGAAATGGACCAGGGCCAGGGGATCCCGCGAAGCATCCAGCCACTCTTCTTTTCCGAGCCGTTCCAGAAGATACCGCACGAGGAGCTGGTCGAAATCCTCACCACCGACGAATCGTTCCCATTCCGTGGAGAGGACGGCGCACACCTGCCCGTCGTCCTCCACCAGGCTCACCGAAAAGCTCCCTCCACCCAGGTCGCACAAGGCGATCCTTCGGGCCGGGCCCGTTGTTATTCGAGGCGCGAGTGCCGCGAGCGTGGTCGACGGCTGCACCAGGACCCACTCGAACCCGGCGAGTCGGCTGGCGTCGCGAACGAGCTGTTCTTGACCGAGGTGGAACATCGGTGGCACGGCGATCACCGCCCCGCCTACTGGCGCTCTCAGTGCCATCTCGGCGTCCCGCTTGAGCGCCGCCAGAAGGATCGCCACCAGGGTCGCCGGATGAAGATCCTTCCCCTGGGCCTGCAACCGTGCGTAGCCGTCCCGGCCTTCGACGACCTCGAACGGCGCGAGCGTAGAGATGGAACGCACCGCCGGAGAGTCGAACCTCTCGCCGAGCAAGCGCAAGAAGTCCCAGAAGGTTCCCCGCGGATTCGTGATGGCTTGACGCTTCGCCGCTTGCCCCGTCCACCACTCACCGCTGTTCGAAAGCGCTACGATTGCGGGCGTCCTCCGCGCACCCTCCCGATTGGGAACGATGACCGGCTTGCCATCACGAAACACGGCCACCGAGGCACCGCTCGTTCCAAGGTCCAAGCCGATGGTGACCATCAGTTCATAATCGCACATTAAGGCAGAGCTGAACGGCCTGCAGAACTTGCTCCACACCGACCGAAGCGATGCACTCGGGCGTGGGAGCCCGGGCACATTCCCCGGGTGGTCGACGGATCATGTTGCAGGGCGAGCAGTAGAGCGGCTGTCGCACGACACGCCGAAGAGAAAGATCCGTTTCCGGTCCGTAGCGAACCGGGTCCGAGGGCCCGAAGATAGCGACATTACGGGTCCCGACCGCGTGGGAGAGATGCATGGGCCCAGTGTCCCCGGTAACGAACAGGTCGAAGCGTTCGATGACGGCAGCAAATGTCAAGAGTGGCATCCCGAGCAGAACCCGCGGGGGCTTCCTGGCCTTGGCCGCAATCCCTCGCACGAGAGCTTCGTCTCCGGACGAACCGGTAAGAACGATGGTTGCCGTCTCGGCCAGACGGTCGATGAGGGCGACGAACTTTGACTCCTCCCACTGCTTGAGCCTTCGACCCGCGCTCGGGTGGATGCCGATCAGAGAGTGGGCCCCGGTGTCGAGCACACCCCTCGCGGTCTCACGATCGACCTCCGAGAGGAAGGAGAAGGGGCGGGCGGGCGGCTCGAAATCGGTTTCGGGGAACAGCGTACGCAGCAACTCGAGGTTCTGCCAGTACCAACTCCTGGATTCGTCCCAGCGCGCGCGGTGGGTGAGCAGGTGCGCGCCGCCGGTCTCGCCGTAGCCAGCGCGGAGCTTGGCCCCGGCGAGTGCCATGAGGAGGATGACGCGGACGTCGCCTTGGAAGTCGAGCGCCAGATCCCAGTCGCTTCCCAGGGCGCGCCGCGCATCGGCGAAGCTCGTTCGCTTCTCCCAGGACGCCCAGGGTGCATCCACCACGCGGACGGCGTCCACGAACGGCAGTCTCCGCGCGATGGGCTCGTTCCAGCTTCCGACACCTAGCTCGATGTGGGCCTCCGGCGCCGCCGCACGCAGACACTCCAGTGCGGGCAGCGTGGTGACGAAATCCCCAATTCGATCCAGACGAAGCGCGAGTATGCGCCGCGCGCGAGACGGCTCGCCCATCGGCCCGGCGGGTCGAAGACCCGCGATGGGCGAAACCACTCGCAAGAAGGCGTCGAACAGCCCGAGCAGGGCGCGCTCTCTCGGGTCGTAAATACGATGACCGCCGTCGCGACGCCTACGGGCGGCGAGCTTGCGTGACGGAGCGAAGAACATCTTCGTAGCGATCCCCAGCCAACTTCCAGGAAAAGTGCGCGCACGCGCGTTCACGCGCCGAGGAACCGAGCTTCATGCGGAGCTCCCGGGACGCGAGCAGGCGCGCGAGCGCGCCGGCAAGCGCTTCGACATCCTTCTCCGGCACGAGAAGAGCCTCCTCCTCGTCGCGCACCGCTTGAGGTATGCCGGCCACTTTCGTTGCGGCGATGGCCTTTCCCGAAGCCATCGCTTCCAGCAACACATTCGGAAGACCATCCACGTTGCCCGCGGCGTCTCGTACCGAGGGGACGGCCACGACGTCGGCCGAGTCGAAAAGGGCGGGAAGATCGGCACGCTGGACGTTGCCGAGAAACTCTACCTGTTCGACGATTCCGCGCTCCGCGGCCCGACCGGCCAACTCACCTTCCAGGTCCCCGCGGCCCGCGAGCATCAGTCGGACGGGAAAGCCCCGACCTCGAAGAAGTGCCGTGGCATCAACGAGATACTCGAAGCCTTTCTTCGCCACCAATCGGCCCACGGCGAGAACGACTCTCTCCGTGTTCCCGTTCCCGCTCCCGCACCCCGGGCGAAACAGTTCCGTATCGACTCCATAGGGGATCACCGAGGGCGGCGGGGCTCCCAGTGCGAGACTTCGCCCGGCAAGATCCTTGCTGCAAGCGGTGACGGCAGCCGCTCGCGCGAACGCGCGCGCCGCGAACCGACGTACCACCCGGCTCTTCTCCGAAAGGAATACGTCGGATCCGTGCAGGCTCACCACCAGCGGGGTGCCTTGAATCGAGAGGGCGAGCCAAGCCATGACGCCGCTGGGTACGACCCAATGCGCGTGCACCACGTCGTAAGGCTCGCTCCGAAGCTCCGATAGGAGCGCGTACACGCCGGATGCGACTGCCCCCGGCGCAACCATGATGGCCGTCCCCCGAAGGGCGCGGTCGCTCTCGAGCGCCTGGGCATATCCGAAGACCTCGAGCGCGCGGTTGGGGACGTAGCGGTACGGCCGGAACCGCACCCCTTCGATATTCACCGGAGCGAGGTCGGACCGAGCGGGGAGCACGACCGTGAGCCGGTGGCCCCGGGCCGCGAGCTCTCGGGTAATCGCCTCGATGAACGGCGCCGTCGTGTCCCCCTCGAACTTCGGGTAAGACGACGTGATGGTGAGAACTCGCAACGGCGTTTCCGCGATTATAGCTTCTGCCGTCCTCGTATGTGTCTCGATATGCTATGCTTCCACTTGGCGGCTTCCTCTGCGCGCCATTCGAGAAGGCGAGTTGTATGAACAACGTGCTGTTTCGGCACTGCACGGAGCGCGTCGTCGAGGCGGTGAACATCGGCTCGATGGAGCTCGTGAACCTCCGGCAGAACGAGCTCACGCCTGAGTTCATCCTCCTCGGGCTTCTCGAACAGGACAACTCCGAGACGCTGCGCCTCATCGACGAGCTCGGACACCCTCAAACCGAGACGAAGAAGTCCATCATCGACCTGATCCTCGCGGCACAACGGAACAAGCTCAAATCGCGCCGGGAGGGCTCGCTACAGATCCTCGTGTCGCCGCAGACGGCGGAGACGCTTCGACTCGCGAAGGAAGAAGCCGACCAGATGGGCGACCGCTTCGTCGGGGTCGGCGCCATGTTACTCGCGCTGCACCGGGAGCCGGCAGGGCTGTCGGCTCGAATTTTGCGCGACCTCGGCTTTCGTTACGAGCGAACCAAAGACGCTTACTTGAAGCAGCGGGGGAACCGCACCGTCGACGACAAGCGCGGAGACACCAACTACGAAACTCTCTCGAAGTACACGACCGATGTGACCGAGCTCGCCCGCAAGGGGGAGCTCGACCCCGTCATCGGGCGAGAAGAAGAGATCAGTCGACTCATCCAGATTCTGCTGAGGCGAAAGAAGAACAATCCCGTTCTCATCGGTGAGCCCGGCGTGGGGAAGACCGTCATCGTCGAGGGCCTCGCCCAGCGCATCGCCGACGCCGAAGTCCCCGACACGCTCGCCAGCAAGCGCGTGCTCCTGCTCGAGATGAGCGAGGTGGTGTCCGGATCCAAGTTCCGCGGAGAGTTCGAGGAGCGGCTCAAGACCATCAAGGAGGAGGTGCTCGCCGCTCAGGGGCAGGTGATCCTGTTCATCGACGAGCTTCACACCGTGGTCGGCGCGGGAAACGTCGAGGGCGGCCTCGACGCATCCAACATGCTCAAGAGCGCTCTCGCTCGCGGACAGCTGCGCTGCATCGGGGCCACCACCCTCGAGGACTACAAGCGGCACATCGAGAAGGACAAGGCGCTCGAACGGCGTTTCCAGAGCATCTTGGTCAAGGAGGCATCCGTCGAGGACACGCTTCGAATTCTCAAGGGCTTGAAGCGCAGCTACGAGCTGCATCACAACGTGGTTTTCACCGACGACGCCATCGATGCGGCGGCGAAGTTCTCGGAGCGCTATATCAATGACCGCTTCCTACCCGACAAGGCGCTCGATCTGCTCGACGAGGCGGGATCGCGCAAGCACCTCGACCTGGTCTACGCCCCTCCGGAGATCCGCCGCGCCAAGCGGGAGCGGGATAAACTCGTGGGCGAACAACGCGCCGCCTACCAGGCGCAGGATTACGAGCGGGCGGCATTGTGCCAGCAGAACATCATGCGATGCGAGTCGGAGTTGCGACGGATGATGCATCGGTGGCGCGAGAGCAGAGTGCCCGAGGACTCGGCAGTAGGCAGCGAGGACATCGCGCGGGTCGTCCAGGGCTGGGCCGGCATTCCCGTCACGCGGATCCTCGAGTCCGAGGCTCAAAAGTTGACGCGCATGGAGGACAACATCCATCAGCGCATCGTGGGCCAGGAGAATGCGGTGCGCGCGGTCTCCGACGCGATTCGGCGCAACCGGGCGGGGCTCAAGGGACGGAGGCGGCCAATTGGCTCCTTCATCTTTCTCGGTCCGACGGGAGTCGGCAAGACCGAGCTCGCCAAGGCGCTGGCGGAGTTTCTGCTCGATGACGAGGAAAGGCTCATCCGTCTCGACATGAGCGAGTACATGGAGCGGCACTCGGTGTCCAAGATGATCGGCTCACCACCCGGCTACATCGGCTACGGTGAAGGAGGCCAGCTCACCGAGAAAGTTCGGCGGAACCCCTATAGCGTTCTGCTCCTGGACGAGATCGAAAAGGCTCATCCCGACGTCTACCACATGCTGCTCCAGATCCTCGAAGAAGGACGATTGACCGACGCTCAGGGCAGGGCGGTGAGCTTCCACAACACCATCATCATCGCAACTTCCAATATCGGCAGTGAAGACATCACTCTCGAGTACGGTGGCATCGGCTTTTCCAACCCGGTATCGTCGAGGAAGTACGAAGAGATCAAGACCCGGGTCATGCGTCAAGTGAAGAAGGTCTTCAAGCCCGAGCTACTCAACCGCATCGACGATCTCATCGTCTTCCATCAGTTGGAGAGAGCGCACATTCGACAAATCGTCGACCTCGTCCTGGACGACCTCGCCGAACGGCTTGCGGAACAGAGCCTCACGATCCACGTGAGCGACGCGGTCAAGGAGAAGCTCGCCGCCGACGGCTACGATCCCGTCTATGGCGCGAGACCCCTTCGGCGCGAAGTCGAGTCTCAACTCGAGAACATGCTCGCCCGCGACCTCATCAGCGGTCGGCTGAGGAAAGGCGGCAGGGTCCGGATATCGTTACAGGACAATCAGATCGTCTTTACGCCCATCCCGGGTCCCTCGCTCGCATCCCAACCCGTCCCCGCCCCGGGCGCGCGGGGCACCCTGCGTTGATCGACGGGCAACGGGCGCGCGGAATTCTCATTCGGCGCGAAGCGCCGACGAAGCCTCGACCCGCGTAGCCCAACGAGCCGGGATCGCGCAGGCTGCGAGCCCCGCAGTCAGCACGACTGTGACGACGGCTGCGAAGGTAGCAAGGTCGAGCGGCTCGACCTCGAACAAGAAGGTGGACAGAGCCCGCACCCCGAGGACGGCCGCGAGAATCCCTGCTGCAATCCCCGCGAGAACCGGCCGCATTCCACGGCCAACGACCAGACCGACGACGGAAGCCCCTCGGGCTCCGAGCGCCATTCGGATCCCGATCTCCCGTACCCGCCGCGTGGTCGAATAGAGGACGACTCCGAAGATTCCGATGCTCGCAAGCGCGAGCGCGAGTCCCGCCGCTGCCGCCAAGAGCGAGAGCAGGAACCGCTCCCGGGCCATCGAGGACCTCACCACGGCCTCGAGCGTCGTGATGTCGAAAAGCGGGACGACGGGGTCGATTGAATGCACGGTCTCGCGGACGGAGTCGACCAGGGCGAGCGGCCCCCGGTCGGCTCGTACGATAACGTGAATTGCACGCGTCGTGTCCTGGAGCACCGGAGCGTAGAAGCTCGGCTCCTCCTCGACGCTCAGGGCCTCGCGGCGAACGTTCCCCACGACTCCGACGATGGTCCGCCAGACGGAATCCTCGTCGGGAGTACGGTCGAAGCAGACCCGCTTTCCAAGAGGATCCTCGGCGGCGAAGTACTTCTCGGCCAGCGCTTGATTGATGATGACGACGGGTGGGGCCCCGAGGTCGTCGCTGAGATCGAAATCCCGGCCCTTGAGGAGCGGAATCCCCATCGTGCGAAAGAGCCCGGGCGTGACCTCGTCGTGCCGCACTCCGATACCGTATCGGTTCGTCGGCCACCCCTCGGCGGTGAAGTCACTCGACCAGCGGGGGTTCCAGAAAGGAAGCCGACTGCTCAAGGCGGCAGAGTCGACTCCGGCCGCATCCCCGACCGCATCCATGAGCTGGCGATAGAACGCGGCGACCCGGGCGTCGTCTCGGTATCGATCGCCCGGAAGGGAAACGCGCGCCACGAGCACGTTGTCAGCGACGAATCCCGGATCGACGTCGGTGAGATGCCAGAGAGTGCGCGCCATCAGACCCGCGCCGACGACGAGGGGCAAGGTGAGCGCCACCTCCGCTCCGACGAGAAACGCCGTGGCGCGGTTCGTTCTTCTCGCCCGAGTGGCGCCTCGGGCGCCGGAAACGAGAGCGGCGCTCGCGCCGCGCCACGAAGGGATACTTCCGCACAGTAGTGCGCTCGCGAGAGTGACGCCTACGGCGAATAAAACGACGGTCGGGTCGACGCCGATCTCCTCCATGCGCGGAAGACCTTCCGGGCTCAGGGCGAGAAGCGGACGGATCGCCAGAATTCCCAGCGCGAGCCCAAGCGTTCCGGAGAAGCCGGCGAGCACCAGGCTTTCTCCGAGACCTTCGAATAGAAGCCGCGTTCTCCCACCCCCGAGGGCGCTCTTGATCCGGATCTCGTGCTCGCGACCGGCGCCCCGGGCCAGCATCATGTTCGCGACATTCGCGCAGGCGATCAGGAGGAGCAGTCCCACCGCCGTTATCAAGATGTGAAGGGGCCGAGACGTATCGCCTACGATCCACTCCTGAAGTGGAGTGATGCCGTTTCCCATCAACCGATTCGTCTCCGGATACTCGGCATCGAGGCGAGACGCAATCGCGGCGAGCTCCGACTCGGCCGCCTCGGGAGAGACGCCCTCCTGGAGACGGCCCAAGACCCTCATGCCGTGCGCGCGCCGAAACCAGACTTGGTCACGATTCTCGGGATCCCACGCCACCGGTACCCAGACGTCAGCGTCGGCGAAGGGGTAGGCGAATCCTCGGGGCATGACCCCCAGGATGCGGTGGTCCGTGTCATCGAGCCGAATGGTGCGACCGATTGCCGTCTCGGCGCCTCCGAGCTCGCGCTGCCAGAAACGGTGTGTGAGGACGACCGCCGCTTCTTCGGTCGCCCAGGTGTGCGAATCGTCGAAACCTCGCCCGATGGCGGGAGAGATCCCGAGCACGTCGAAGAAGTTCCCCGTGACCTCGCTTGCGTTCACGACGGATGGCTTGCCCTCGATCAGGAGGACCTTCTCGTCCAGCCAGTCGTTGTAGCCGGCCATGTCGGAGAAGCTTCGTGCCGAAGAGCGCCAGTCGAGATAGTTCGCCGCTGCAACCTGCGCCTGGTGCCAGCCCCGTTCGGGATTCTTCTCCCAGACGGATACGAGTCGGTCGGGCTCGCGAAACGGAAGCGGGCGCAGCAGGACCGCGTGGAACACCGTGAATATCGCCACGCTCGCGCCGATCCCGAGAGCGAGCGCGAGAACGGCGACAACGGTGAACACGGGTTGCCGCAAGAAACTCCGTGCCGAGAGGCGAAAGTGGTGAGCGAGCTCTCTCATCGTGGTTCCTCCGCGTCGTCTTTTGGGACTTCGGCGAGCTCGCACCTCCTCAAGCCGCATCTTCAGGCCGGCGGCAACAACCCCGATACACTCTCGGGCCGCCAGCACGGGCGCGGAGCGATGATCCTGGGCCAGGCGCTCCACCGCGGTCTCGACGATCTCGTTCCCGTAGCGGCGTCGTGCCCATGGAGGATGAGCGAGGAGAAGTAGCCGCAGGAATCGTCTCAATGAGATCACCCTTTTTCCCGCCTGAAGAGACCTTCGAGCTGGCGCGATCCTACGAGCTTCTTTCCACAGGCCACACCAACGAGAGTCGCGAGCCGCCTCGTCTCGGCGACCGCGACCTCGCGCCCGACAGTGGTCAGGCGGTAGTACCGGCGGCGGGAGTGCTCCGTCGGCGCCTCCTCGATCAACCCTTCCTGCTGGAGCCGCTCGATAGCGAGGTATAGGGTCCCGGTGCTCGACTTCAGAGGCTCTCCCGTCGTGTTCTCGATCTCCTTGATGATCCCGTAGCCGTGCCGGGGACCATCGGCGAGTGCGACGAGGATCTGATAGGAAAGCGGTGTGAGAGGGAGCTTCAGCTCGTGGGTCATAACTTGACGGACACTATATTGGCGGTCAAGCTACCTCTTGTCAAGAGTTTCGTGCCGGGCGGACGGAGGCCGTTGAGTCCATGATCCCGTTCACTTCGTGCAGCCGCTTCGGGGCGAGCTGGAGTTGGGGCTCGATACCCCGCTCGCTAGCTGTCGGTACCGGAGGGGCGGCTTTGGCGGCATGCTGCCTCTCGGCGTGCGCGGGTGGGATCACCCTCGCCGAGATCGAAACGCCCCGGCCCGTTCCCCGAGATTCTTGTGTCGTCATCGGCTTTCTCGGCGGGCGGGACCGATGGGACGACGCCGAAAAAGGAGTGCGCCGGCTCGCGCTCGATCTTCGGTACGAGCGAGGCATCTACACGGAAACCTTCGAGAACCGAAGACGCGACGTGGCCGAGTCCTTCTTGGTCGGCGCCCTCGATGCCGACGGGGACGATAACGTGGGGGTCGAAGAGGCTCGAGACCGGCGCGTCGTCGTCTATGGCCAGAGCTTTGGAGGCGCGGCCGTCGTCAAGCTCGCTCATCGCCTCGAGGAGCTGGAGATACCCATCCTGCTTACCGTCCAGGTGGACAGCGTGGGTCGAAACGATGGGACGATTCCCGCGAACGTGGCGCACGCGCTCAATCTTCATCAAACCGACGGCCTCTTCGTCGAGGGGGAGAAGAGAATTCGCGCCGCCAATTCCAGCCGAACGCTCATCCTGGGAAATTGGCGGTTTCGTTACGACGAACCACCGGGATCGGACGTCGCCTTGTCGGGTGTATCCTTCTGGAAACGCCTGTTTCGCGTCGCCCACGCGAAGATGGACCGCGACCCTCGCGTCTGGAACACCGTGGGGGAGCTCGTGCGCGCCGCGTGCCGTGGGGACGACCTCGAGACCATCGCCTCCGAGCTAGGTCGCCTCCTGGACGTCGACGAATCTCCGAGATAGCCCTGTCGCCGGGGAGTCGCTATGATCCGTTCCCGATGTCACCGCGGCGGCTGGCCAGAGTCCTGAGCACCGCCGGTCTCATTGCATCCCTCATCGGGGGAGCGTCTTGCACCAGGCCAGAGGAGACCGCCGCCCCTCCCAACGTTCTCCTCGTTACCATCGAGACGCTCCGCGCGGATCACGTCAGCTCCTACGGTTACTCGCGGCTCACCACTCCCAACTTGGACCGACTCGCATCCGAAGGTGCTCGGTTCATGACCGTCATCGCCCAAGCGCCGTTTACGCTTCCTTCCATCGCGTCGCTCCTGACGGGCCGTACTCCGCCGACTCATGGCGTGCGCAATCACCCCGCCACACTTTCGCCAGATATCGAGACGGTCGCCGAGCGGTTTCGGCATGCCGGATACGAAACAGCCGCCATGACGCGGCATACCTGGCTCCGGAATCGCTCGGGCCTCGACCAGGGCTTCGAGCACTACTTCAACAACAAGTTTCAGGCCGGTCTCGATGCCCGAAGCCTCTCGCTCGCCGCCGTGGACTGGCTGACGAGACGCAACCCCCATAAGCCGTTTTTCCTCTGGCTGCACTTCCTCGACCCTCATCTGCCCTATACGCCGAGCTACCCGTATTCGGTGATCTTTGGAGGCTCCCGAGATCACGAGCCCCAAGTGAAGCATCTTCGCTCCCTGGTCGGAGTCGACCGGGAGGACTTTCGGCCGACGCCCTACGCGGATCTCGCCGGCGGGCCGTACTACGACCTGGTCCTCCCGGCGTACCCCGACAACGAGGTCTTGCTCGACCTTGCGTTCTGGAGGCGTTCGCGCGGCAGCATTTTCTTTGGCAAAAAGAGATATTCCCGGGAGACGGTCCAGGAGATCATGAACCTGTACGACGGGGCCATCCTATACACCGACGACAACCTCGGACGAATCCTCGAGGCTCTCTCGGAG
This sequence comes from Vicinamibacteria bacterium, assembly GCA_035620555.1. Classification (NCBI taxonomy): domain Bacteria; kingdom Pseudomonadati; phylum Acidobacteriota; class Vicinamibacteria; species Vicinamibacteria bacterium. The sequence goes on along the minus strand of DASPGQ010000046.1, from coordinate 19,647 downwards.
CTCGGCCTCGAGAAGACGACCCTCGTCGCGGTAACGTCCGATCACGGCGAGGCCTTCGGGGAGCACGGTGTGTATTTCACCCATGATTTCACCCTGTACGACGAAGTTCTCCGCGTCCCGCTCGTCATCCGATATCCGGGTATCGTTCCCGCCGATTTGCTGGTCCCGCAGCAAGTGCGCCTGATGGATGTCGCTCCCACGCTGCTCGAGCTCGCGGGAGTCGCACCCTTGGAGGCGATCGAGGCAAAGAGCCTCGTCCCGCTGCTCTCGGGCGGCAGCCTTCCGTTCCTCGAGGCCTTCGCCGAGAGTGCGCCCCTACGTCCGCAATTCCCCGAGCAGGACCGGGTGTACTTTCCTGGTAACCGCGGCAAGTGGCGCATGGTCCGCACCGAGCGCTGGAAACTCATCCGCATTCCGCACCCCGAGGGCGACCGGTACGAGTTCTACGATCTGGAGCGCGACCCCTCGGAGACGAACAACCTTTTCCAGGACCTTCCCGGAGAGGCTGGCCGCCTCGCACCTTCCCTGGATGCCTGGATGGCAGTCGACGCCCTGAGGAACTCGGAAGCGCACGGGGAAAAAGTAGAAGAGCTCGACCCGGCCTCGCTGGACCAGCTGCGGGCCCTCGGGTACCTGGAGGCGGAACGCCCTGCTAAACGCTGATCGCCGACGACCCGACGTAGGCCTGCGCGCTCTGTTCGTCATCACGTGCGTTCTTCTGACGGCGGCAGTCGGCTTTTGGGTGCGCTCGCTGACATGGGACGACGCCATCCGCGGCGACCGCGTCTACTTCCACGGAACCGACGGCTGGTATCATATGAGGCGCATCGTTCACGCCGTCGAGAACGATCTCCGCCTCACCGACTTCCCCAAGCCGGATCCCTACTTGAATTACCCCGACGGCGGCGAGGGTTACTGGGGTCCCCTGTTCGATCTCTCGATCGCGGCGGGTCTGCGCGTTTTCGGCGTCGCGGAGCGAACCGAGCAGGAGTCCATCGCCGCCGTCATCCCCGCCTATCTGGGCGCCCTTTGCTCGGTCGGGGTGTTCCTGGCCGGGTGGTCCGCCTTCGGCTGGGGTACCGGCCTCGCCGCCGCCGTCCTTCTCGCTATTTTGCCAGGGCACATCACCTACTCTCAGCTCGGGCACCTCGACCACCACGTCCTAGAGTCTCTTCTGTTCGTCCTTCTCCTCGCAGCGTTCGTGGGTCTGCTTCGCGCGCCCAGCCGGACCCTCGTGGTCGCAAGCTCCGCGCTGACGCTCGGTCTTTTCTTGACCACGCCCATCACGTCCATCGTCCACGTGATGGTCTTGACCGCCTATGCCATCGTGGAGGTTCGCTCGCGGGGCGCTTCCGCGCGGTATCTCTCGGTCTCGCTCGTTTTCGCGGCCATTCTCCTCCTTCCCGTCTGCCTCTATTGGATCGCGACGCCAACTGGTGGCCTGCGCACCTGGGGAGGCCTGCCCCGTTGGCTTCTCTTCGAGCGTCTTTCACTCCTCCAACCCTTGGTGCTCCTGCTGGCTGCGGTGGCGACCTCGATCGCCGAACGAATGTCGGTTCGGCTCGCTTCGGCCGGCACAGTTCTCGTGGCGATACTGCTCTGGCCTCTTCTGGCGGGCCTCGGCGTCCTCCTGAGGCAAAGCCCCGACGTCGCCTTTACCTCGGAAATGCAGTCGATTCTTCACGTTCCCGGACAAGCGGGGGTCAGCGTCTGGCCGGGGATCGACCTGTTCGGGCTCTTTTTCCCCCTTGTCGGCCTCATCGCTGCCTACCGCCTGTGGCGAGAGCCCCTGCACCGAGGCATCTGGGCGGCGACGCTGGTTGGCTTCGGCCTCGCGCTGGTCCAGGTTCGTTTCATCTACACGTTCTCGGTTTTCATGGTCCTTCTTCTCGCGCGCCTGCCAACAGTGTTACCGCGCCACCGTTGGCTCGGGGCCGTCGCGGTGGCGGCAAGCCTCTTCCCTTGCATCAACTGGATGGACGCCCTCGCACATCGAAAACACTACCGCACGATCACACCGGCCATGTACGACGCCTTGCTCTGGTTGCGCGAGACGACGCCCCCTGGAACCGACACCTCGGTGCTGGCCTCCTGGGATCTGGGGCACGCGATCGTCTACCTCGCGGAACGGCCCGTGGTCGCCGATCCATTCAACCACGGTTTCGAGCCCATGGCCCGGTACTTCACGTCGGTCGATCCCGACGAGGCGCGGGCGCTCTTGGAAGAAAAACGCGTCGCCTATGTGATACCAATGAACCTCGGACACCCTTATCTTCGCGACATGTTTCTCGCCTACGCGCGGCGGCCGGCGGGGTACTCCGTTTCTCGAGACGCGCTGGGACGGGGTCCCCTCGACCTAGAGCGGATGTACGAGTCGCCGGACGGCTCGGTGCTGATCTTGAAAGCCCCGGCCTCGCAGTCGAGCGCGCGCCACCCCCGGCGCGAAGACGCAAAGACTCGCGCTACCTTCTGATGAAGAGGTCGCCCTGCAGGTACTTCAAGCCCGAGTCGACGGCCACGGTTACGACGCGGCGGCCGGGCCCAAGCTCCCTGGCCAGGCGCGAGGCCGCCCAGATGTTCGCCCCCGAGGTGATCCCGCAGAAGAGCCCTTCGCTCTTGGCCGCGTTGCGCGCCGTTTCGTAGGCATCGGCATCCGAGACCGACACGACCTGATCGACCAGATCCATCCTCATGATCGACGGTATGAACCCCGCTCCCATTCCTTCGAGCCGGTGTCCACCCAAAGACCCACTTCTCGAGAGAGCCTTCGAGGTTGCGGGCTCCAGCGCGACGCAACGGACACCTTTCACTTGCCCCTTGAGCACCTCCGCATTCCCGGAAAAACAGCCTCCGGTACCGACTGCCATCACGAAAGCATCGAGCTGCCCCTGAAGGGCTTCGAGGATCTCACTGGCCATGGCGTGATAGCCCGCCCGGTTGTCCGGGTTATTGAACTGATCCGTACAGAACGTGTGTGGCTCGTTCGCCAACTCGCGCACCCGGGCGAGACATTTCTGAATCAGAGCGGGCGTCACCTTCCTCGCCTCGCTCGGTATGATCTCGACGGTAGCGCCGAGCGCGCGCATCGTTTGAAGCTTCTCCTCGGCAAAAGCATCCGAGGATACGAAATGTGCACGAAGGCCCTTGGCCGCGCAGACCAGTGCGAGTGAGCTCCCCGTGCTTCCGCCGGTGTAATCGACGACGGTCCCCCCGGGCTGAATCTCGCCGCGGCGCTCGGCGCCTTCCACCATCGAAAGTGCCATCCGATCCTTCATGCTCCCTGTTGGATTGGCCCCTTCCAACTTGACCCAGATCTCCGCCGAGTCGGCCTTCAGCACCCGATCGAGCCGGACGAGCGGTGTTTTGCCAATTGCACCGAGAACACCGGACGCCGCTTTTCTGTCTTCGTTCATTTTCTGTACCTTTCGCCCGAATCCCCTGCCCTTCTCGCGATCAAAAACCCGATACCGACGCGATGACATGATCGATTTGGCGCTTCTCGAGGTTGGGATAGAGCGGGAGCGAGAGGACCGCCACCGAGGCGGATTCAGCGATGGGGCAAGCTCCCGGACCCTGGCCGAGATGTCGGTAGGCCGGCTGAAGGTGAACGGGCACCGGGTAGTGCACCAGGGCTTGGATGCGTTCGGCTCTCAAGCGGTCGATCAGCTGTTCCCGCCCTTGGACCCGTACGACGTAGAGATGGCGTGCCGGCAGACACTCGGGTCGGGCGGGCACCGCGATTCGGGAGAGCTCGTCGTCGTATCGGGCGGCGAGCGCTCGGCGCTTCTCGTTCCAGGCCTCCAGGTGGGGGAGCTTCGCCCTCAGAACCGCCGCCTGCAGCTCGTCGAGGCGGCTGTTGAGCCCTACCTCCTCGTGGACATAGCGGCTCGACTGCCCTCCGTTCCGCAAACGTCGGACCTTTTCGGCCACCGCGGGGTCGGACGAGACCACGAGACCTCCGTCCCCGAATCCGCCGAGGTTCTTCGTCGGGTAGAAGCTGAACGCTCCCGCGTGTCCGATGCCACCGAGCGGCTTACCACGGTACCGTGCGCCGTGCGCCTGGCAAGCGTCCTCAACGACGGCGAGTCCGTTTCTCTCCGCCACGGCCATCAGGCCATCCATGTCGCAGGCGTTCCCATACAGGTGCACCGGGACCAAGGCTTTCGTTCGTCTCGTGATCACCGCCTCGACGCTCCCAGGCGAAAGGGTCAGGGTGTCGTCCTCCACGTCGGCGAGTACGGGAAAGGCTCCCAGCCTGCTGATCGCGAGAGCGGTGAAGGCCGCGGTGAGCGGGCTCGTCACGACCTCGTCGCCGCGCCCCACTCCGAGCGCCGCGAGCGCCAAGGAGATCGCGTCCGTGCCCGAGGCCACGCCCACGGCGTGGGGAAACCCGAAAGCCTCGGCATACTCGCGCTCGAATGCCTCGACCTCCGGTCCGAGGATGAACCAGGACGAGGCCACCACTCGGTCGATGGCGCGAGCAACGTCGCGGCCGAGGGCGGGCTCGGCGAGCCTTAGATCGTTGAAGGGAACAAGGAGCTCGTCCAACTCAAGAAAGGTAGCGCTCGATGTGAGCGCGATAATAGGCCAGTGTGCTGGCAAGGCCCTGCTCGAGAGTCACCTTCGGGCACCAACCCAACATTCTCTCGATCTTGCCGTAGTCGGTGTAGAAATCGCCAATATCGATTCGGCGCCGCTCATCGGGGAAAGGGACGAGGCGATAGTTGGGCGCGACTCCGGCAACCTGGTAGAGCGTCTCGACGTACTGGCGAATCGACATGGGGGGCTGCGCCCCGAGGTTGAAGACCTCGCCCAGCGCACTCCGGTGCGAGGCGGCGAGCAGCAGAGCTTCGACGACGTCGTCCACGTAGTTGAAGTCCCGTTTCTGCTCGCCGTCTCCGAAGATCAGGATCTCTTCCCCCAAAACGACGCGTCGTATGAACCAGCCAATGAAGCCCTGGCGATTGTGCTTTACGAGCTGGCGCGGTCCGTAGGTGTTGGTCAGTCGGAGGGATGTGGTCTTCAGGCCGTGCACTCGACCGTAGATCTGATGATACATCTCACCCGCCGCCTTGTTGATGCCGTTCACGTCCGTGGGGCGGATGGGGTGGGACTCGTCGGCTGGAAGCTTGGCCGCCTTTCCATAGATCTGTCTCGTGCTGGCATAGACGATCCGAATCTCGGGGTTCACCCGTCGACAGGCCTCGAGGATCGAGAGCTGACTGGTGCAGTTGATCTCGAGATCCGTCCTCGGGTCCTCCATGCTGTCGATATGACTGACCTGGCCGGCGAGGTTGAAAAGGACGTCCTGCCCTCCCACCAGGTATCGCATTCCGTTGCTGTCGCGAACGTCCGCGATGTTGACCCGGACGACGTCCTCGATGCCGTGGAGGTTGAAGATGTTCCCGCCGTATTCCGGGATGAGGGAATCCACCAGCAGCACGCGGCCGCCGAGGTGCACCAGGGTACGGGCGAGGTTGCTCCCGATGAATCCGAGCCCTCCGGTGATGAGCACTTTCCGGTTCTCGAACGACTCCCGATACGTCTCATATCGTTCTTCGTTCATCTCTCTCGTGCTCAATGCCGTGGCGAGAGCCGGTGCCGAGCTCCCGCCCGCGCCCTTCGGGCTCCGGCGCGGTTTCGACGAAGCCTTGGCGAAGTCGAACGCTCCGCACCCCGCCAGAACGAGGGCGTTAGGGCCCTCGGTCAGCGCACGGCCGTCTCGGTTCCCCGGCTCGACTGCGACGGCTGCGCGGCGGGCCGTCTCATGTGAGTCTTGCGTACGACGAGGTCGAACCACATCTTGGCGAGGTCAGCGAGGGTTCGCGCGACCCGCCTGAAGTTGAAGAACTGGCTCTTTCCGTAGGCCCGGTGAAAGTGGTGGACCGGGACCTCCTGGATCCGGAATCCCCCATCCTGCACCTTCTTCATGAGCTCGACGCAGATGACACCGCTGTTCTTGGTGAGCTCGACCTCGTCGAGGATACTTCGTCGAAACAATCGAAAATCGCAATCGACGTCCCGGAGCTCCAGACCGAATGCGATGCGCACCGCCCAGTGGTAGAGCCTCCCGATGACGATGCGATGGAACGGGTCGGAGCGGCCGATCTTGTACCCATTTACGAAGTCGCTCGATTCCTCCCAGACCTCGAACAGGCGGCCCATCTCGCGGGGATCGTACTGGGCATCGCCGTCGGTGTAGAAGATGAGCCCCTTGGACGCCGCCTCGAATCCCGTCCGGAGCGCCCCGCCATATCCGCGATTCCTGGAGTGGTGGATCACCCGGAGCTCGGGAAAGACGAGCTCGAGCTCGGCGAGAACCTCGGCGGTGTGGTCCCGGCTGCCGTCGTTGACGACCACGATTTCGTAGTCGTTCGTCAGGCTTCGTGCCGCGAGCCTCGCTCCGATCACCATGCTGGGGATGGTGCCCGCGTCGTTGTAGGCGGGAAAGACGATGCTCAACCCGTCGGACGCTCGGTCGGCTTTGCTTGCGTGAATCAATCCACTCCTGCTCGACTTCGATTCGATTCCAGACAGCCGACAAAGCTAGCACAGCCCACGCGCGCGGGCAATCCTGCTACCATGACGGGCGGATGTCCGGGACGTTGTTCGTCGTCTCCACCCCGATTGGAAATCTCGGAGACGTGAGCGAACGGGCGCTCGATGTTCTACGCTCCGTGGCCATCGTTGCCTGCGAGGATACCCGGGTAACCGGCAAGCTCTTGAGGCGGTTCGGGGTCGCCACCCGGGTAACGAGCTATCACGAGCACAATGAGGCGCGACGCGCACCACAACTGCTGGAGCGGCTTCGATCGGGCGACGACGTCGCTCTGGTCTCGGACGCGGGAACCCCTCTCGTGTCCGATCCGGGCTACCGTCTGGTACGAGCGGCACGAGAGACCGGGGTTCCCATTCGAGCAGTCCCCGGGCCGAGCGCGGCAATCGCGGCGTTGGCAATCTCAGGACTCCCGACGACCCCGTTCACTTTCGTGGGTTTTCTTCCCCCCCGAGGGCAGGCGAGACATCGTGCGATCGACTCGCTGCGAAATGTCACGCATACCGTCGTGCTATTCGAGGCTCCTGGCCGCATCGCTCGGCTGCTCAGCGAGCTCGCTACGGTCCTCGGCGATCGTCAGGCGGTGCTCTTGCGAGAGCTGACGAAGCTCCACGAAGAGCACTGGTGGGGAAGCCTCGGCGAGCTCTCCGTCAGAGCCAAATGCCAGAGCCTCAAGGGAGAGTTGACGCTGGTGGTCGCTGGTAGATCGCCCGAACGACCCATCCCTCTGGAAACCCTCGCCTCGCGCTTCGCGGAGCTCCGGCGCTCCGGGCTCGCGGCGCGGGATGCGGCCCGGGCACTTGCTCGTGAGCACGGCCTGTCCGCCCGGGCCATCTACCAGGCTTTCGCGGTGTCCGGATCCGGACAATCCGATCCTCGCTGACAATCTTCCCTCCGACTTGGGCCGTCGTGGTTGACCGCTCGTCTCGCAACGACTTATAATCAATGCTCCCAACCTCTTTGTTGATTCGTTGGCAATTCAATCCGCTTCGGATCGCAGACTCCGAATCGGGCTCCCTGCCGGAAAGTAGGAGGTCTCATGCCACAGAAGAAGCGCTCAAAAGCGAGTGTCCGGAGCAAGCGGGCCGGGCGTGGGTCCGCCGAGCTCGAAAACTACCAGAAGGCTCTCGACGGCCTGGAGCGCGCATTGAAGTCTCTCTACAAGGACGAGGTCGAGAAGGCCAAAGAGCAGCTCGAGCGCCTGCGCGATAGCTTCGGTTCCGAGCAGGAGCTGATGGACCGGGTGCAATCCTACCTAGTCGTTTGCGAGCGGAAGATGGCGCCTCCGGCTCGTCCCAAGAGTGGTGAAGAGCTCGTTACCCAGGGCGTGTTCGAGCTCAACGGAGGCAATACTCAGGAAGCCATCAAATGCTTCACCAAGGGGCTCGAACAGCTCCCCGACGACCCGCATATCCGCTACTGCCTCGGTGCGGCCTACGCTCGCGCCGGGGATGCCACGGAAGCGGCGAAGCATCTGCGGCTCGCGATTCAGCGTGATCCGACATCCCGGATACACGCCAAGAGCGACCGTGATTTCGCGAGCGTTCTCGGGTCGGAAGAGATCGCCGCGGCGCTGTCCACCTAAATCCCCCTACAACACGTCTGGGGTTCGGATGATCTACGGGCTGAGAGTTTTCGCCATCGGCGGGGGGACGGGACTCTCCACGCTCCTCGCCGGCTTGCGACGGTACGTCGAGCCACCGCAACCTTCCGCGAACGAGTCCGTTTACATCGCCGACATCGCCGCCATGGTGACGGTCACCGACGACGGCGGCAGCTCGGGACGGTTGCGAGACGAATTTCAAATGGTGCCGCCCGGGGACATTCGAAACTGCCTCGTCGCGCTGTCGGAAGACGAGTCGCTCCTCTCCTCGCTCTTTCAGTATCGATTCGCGGGAAACGGTGACCTGGGCGGCCACAACTTTGGCAACCTCTTTCTGACGGCGCTGACGGCCGTCACCGGTGATTTCTCCGAAGCTCTGCGCGCGGCGGGCCACGTCCTTGCGGTTCGCGGACGCATCTTTCCCTCCACCACGGCGTGCGTGTCGCTCGTCGCGGAGCTCGAGGACGGTCGCCGACTTCGCGGGGAGACGAGCATCGTTCAGGCCGACGCCCGGGTTCGTCGCGTCTATCTCGATCCTCCGGATTGCGCTCCGCCCGAGGACGCTCTCGTGGCCCTGCGGCAAGCAGACCTGGTCCTTCTTGGACCCGGCTCGCTTTACACCAGCCTTCTGCCCAACCTCCTCGTTCCCGGGGTCTGCGACGTGCTCGCCTCGACCAATTCGATGGTGGTGCTCGTCTCGAACGTGATGACGCAGCCGGGTGAGACGACGGGCTACTCGCTGACCGACCACGTCCGCGCGCTCACCGATCATTGCCCCGGGCTTCGTCTGTCGCACATTCTCGCCAACGGCAGACCGGTTCCGACGGAAACGCTTGCGCGATACCGAGACGAGGGATCGTTGCCGGTGAGGCTCGACCCCGGCGACGACCCGTACTGCCCCGTCGCCGTGGAGGACTTGCTTCTGCCGGGCCCCTTTGTCCGCCACGACGGTGTTCGGACAGCCAAAGCACTTCTCGAGCTGTTCCATCGCGCACGGGTATCTCTTGGCGGACAGCGGGTTCTAGGATGACGACGCTGGCGTTGTGGACGAAAACGAGCACGTACGCCTCGGCTGACCTGCTCGGTGTGCCGGTCTGGAGGAGAACCCTTCAAGCCGCCAGCAGCCTCGGGGTAGGGCGCGTCGTCTGGATATCGCCGCAGGCTCCACCGGGAATCCAGTTCTGCCACCCCGGCGGTCTCGGTCGGCTGCGGGGTCCCGTTCTCTTGATGCCGGCAGAGCTTCCGCTCTTGACCGGCGCCTCGCTGCGACGCCTCGCGAAACGCCGCCGCAACGGGGGGGCCAGAACTCTAGCGGGTAGCGGGGTCGTTTACGCGCCCTCCGCGGAAGCTCTTGGGGCCTTGGGCCCGAGCCTGAACGGGTTGTCGCACCGTCTCGACGCGACCCCGGTTTTCCCCGATCATGACGAAGAGATTCTGCGGGTTTCCGACGCCGGCACCTTCGCGAAGGCCGTTTCCATCCTCCGACGGCGGAAGGTGACCGCCCTGATGGACAAGGGCGTCGTGATCGGAGATCCGACCGGCGTTCTCGTCGATCCCGAAGTCGTCGTGAGCCGAGGCGCGGTGCTCCACCCCTTCGTCGTTCTGGAAGGCAACACCCGAATCGGTCCCAAGTGCGTGGTTTCGAGCTTCTCCCACATCGTGGATTCGTCCATCGGCGCGGGTACGGTTGTGCTCGATCATAGCTTCATCCGATCGAGCCGCATTGGACGAGGCGTCTCGATTGGCCCCTTCGCGCATTTGAGGCCGGACTCCCACGTTTCGGACCACGCGCGAGTCGGAAACTTCGTGGAGCTCAAGAACACCCGGCTGGGAGAAGGCGCCAAGGCGCCCCATCTCAGCTACCTCGGCGACGCCACCGTCGGCCGGGGATCGAACATCGGCGCCGGGACGATTACTTGCAACTATGACGGGGTGCAGAAACATCGAACCGTCGTGGGGGACGGCGCCTTTATCGGCAGCGACGTTCAGCTCGTGGCGCCGGTGCGCGTCGGAAAAGGCGCGTATGTAGCGGCGGGCTCGTGCATCGTCGAGGACGTTCCCGCCTACGCACTTGCTCTCGCCAGGACTCGTCAGCTCGTGAAGCGCGGCTGGGCAAGGAAGAGGAAAAAGAGCGGTCTCAAGAAAACGAAAGGCTAAACATCATGTGCGGCATCATTGGATACGTGGGCGAACGCTCGACCACCGAGACACTTCTCGCTGGTCTTCGGTCACTCGAATACCGCGGTTACGACTCCGCGGGGATCGCTGTCGCGAATGGAACCGAGCTCAAGGTGCTTCGCTCCGAAGGGAAACTCCACAATCTGACGAGCCAGGTCAGACCGGGAACCATGAACGGCTCGTACGGGATCGGCCATACGCGCTGGGCCACCCACGGGCGACCGAACGAGGAGAACGCCCACCCGCATCGTGACTGTACCGGCACGATCGTCGTCGTCCACAACGGAATCGTCGAGAACTATCTCGACCTCAAGCCGCGGCTCGCCGGGGAAGGCCATCGCTTCGTCACGGAAACCGACACCGAGGTCATTGCCCACACGATCGAGAAACATTTTCAGGGCGATCTCTTGCTCGCCGTCAGGCAGTCGCTCCAGGAGCTGGAGGGTGCGTTCACTTTCGTGGCTCTCTCGACCGCGGTCCCGGGCCTTCTCGTGGGCGCGCGCAACGGCCCCCCGCTCGTCGTTGGCTTGGGAGAAGGCGAGTCGTTTCTCGCATCCGACGTTCCCGCGTTTCTGAGCTACACGCGTTCGGTGATCTTTCTCGATGACGGAGACGTGGCCACAATCCGACGCGACGGAGTGAGCGTCGTCGACCGCGACGGCCAGGCGCTCGAGCGGCCGGCGCAGCGGATCGATTGGGACCCGGTGCAGGTGGAGAAGCGCGGATTCAAGCACTTCATGCTGAAAGAGATATTCGAGCAGCCTCGAGCCGTTCGCGACACGCTTCTCGGCCGCTATTCACTCGATTCCGGGCGCTTGCACTTGAGCACGAATGGGCTCGACGCTGACTTCCTTCGCGAGGCTAGGCGGATCGTGGTCGTCGCCTGCGGGACGAGCTGGCTCGCGGCGCAGGTCGGAAAGTTCTACCTCGAGGAGCTCACCGGCATTCCCGTGGACATCGACGTGGCGTCCGAGTTCCGTTATCGGCCTCCACTGCTTGGAAGCCGGGACCTCGTCGTGGGGGTCACCCAATCGGGCGAAACGGCTGACACTCTGGCGGCCCTCAAGCGCGCCAAGGAGTCCGGTGCCCACACACTCGCCATCTCCAACGTGGTGGGGTCCATGGTCTCCCGACTGTGTCACGAGACGCTGTATACCCACGCCGGCCCCGAGATCGGGGTTGCGGCCACGAAGACGTTCACGTCGCAGGTCCTCGTCCTGTATCTGCTGGCACTCGAGCTCGCTCAGAAACTCTCCCGCCTATCGCCCGAGGCCGCCCGGGGACGGCTCGACGATTTGGCTCGGGCACCGCACCTGATGGAGCTGGCGCTCGAGCTCGCCCCCGAGATCGAGGCCCTGGCCCGCGATTTCTACCTTGCGGAGAACTTCCTCTTTCTGGGACGGGGACTCCTGTTTCCCATCGCCCTCGAGGGAGCGTTGAAACTGAAGGAGCTCTCTTACATTCACGCCGAGGGGTACCCCGCGGGTGAGATGAAGCACGGGCCCATCGCGCTCATCGACGAACGCATGCCCGTCGTCGTGCTCGCGCCCGCGAACTCGCTCTTCGAGAAGATCGTCAACAACATCCAGGAGGCCAAGGCCCGTGGAGCTCGCATCCTCGCGGTCACGACCGAGGGTGAGGACCGGCTCGGCCAGATATTGGACGACGATCGTGACCGGGTGGTGAAACTGCCGCGACACTCCGAAGCCGTATCGCCGCTCATCTGCGTCATCCCTCTCCAGCTGCTGGCATACTACATCGCGCTCATCCGGGGCTGCGACGTGGATCAGCCGAGGAATCTGGCGAAATCGGTCACCGTCGAGTGATATTCTGGGCCGTGCTGCCCAGCGTGCTCGAAGGATTGAACGACCAGCAACGGGCCGCCGTCACCGCCCCGGAGGGTCCGACTCTGGTGCTGGCCGGCGCCGGATCGGGGAAAACCCGCGTCATCGTCCACCGGATCGCGCACCTGATTCGCGACCGAGGCGTGATGTCCGACGCCGTCCTCGCCGTGACTTTCACCAACAAGGCCGCGGGCGAGATGAGGCGACGGGTGCAGGAGATGCTGGGCGAGGCCGCGGAGCCGGTCTGGCTGCACACGTTCCATGCGCTTTGTTTGAGGCTCTTGCGCCGATTTGGCGAAGACGTCGGTCTTGCCCCCGGCTTCACCGTTTGTGGAGAGGACGACCGGCGGGCCTTGTTGCGGGGCATTCTGCGGGAGTCGAACGTATCCGACCGGGAATACCCGATCGGACGGGTCGCGGCGGCCGTCTCTGCCTTCAAGCATCGCGGGCTCGGGGGCTCGCAGCGAGACGACGGCGTCGATCCGGTCATCGCGAGGGTCGCGGGTCGCTATCAGAAACGGATGGAAGAGCAAGGCAGTGTGGATTTCGACGACCTTCTCTTGCAAGGAGTGGAGCTTCTAGAGTGCTCCACCCGTGCACAAGCATTCTGCTCGAATCACTTCCGCCACGTCCTCGTCGATGAGTATCAGGACACCAATCGGACCCAGTACCGGCTGCTGCGCCTGCTCGCTCCCCACCAGAACGTTTTCGTAGTCGGAGACGAGGACCAGTCCATCTACAAGTTTCGCGGCGCCGATCTGCGTAACATCCTGGATTTCGAGAGGGACTTCCCCGAGGCACGGGTCGTATCGCTCGAGACGAACTACCGATCCGCGGGAGCCATCCTGAGGGCAGCCGACGCAGTCATCCGCCACAATCGCGAGCGGAAGGGGAAGCGCCTGATCGCCTGGCTCGACGAGGGCCAGAAACCCGTTCTCCACGCCGCCGAAGAGGAGCGGGACGAAGCCCATTTCGTCGCTCAGATGCTCGAGGGCACTCGTTTGGAGAATCCCGCGGCGCGCTCGGCAATCCTACTCCGTACGCACGCTCAGTCCCGTCCGTTCGAGGAAGAGCTCGTGGCACGAGGCATTCCCCATCAAATCCTAGGCGGGCTCCGCTTCTACGAGCGCCGCGAGATCAAAGACGCCATCGCCTACGCAAGACTCTTGTCGAATCTCGACGACGACGCAAGCTTCTCCCGCGTCGTCAACGTCCCTCCCCGCGGTATCGGCACCCAAACGATCTCTCTGCTCAGGGCGCGCGCGGAAACGACGCGTTCGTCGTTGTTCGAGTCCGCCTCGGCGCTGATCGACGATGGCATCCTTTCCGGGCGAGCACGCTCGGGACTGCGAACGTTTCTGGAGCTCGTGACGCGCCTGAAACAGGGGCTCGAGTCCAACCGGCCGAGCCGCACGCTGCGCAGGATCGTGACCGAATCGGGTCTCTTGGCCTTGGTCGAGGGAGAAGGACAAAAGTCGGCTGTCGAGCGGAAAGACAACCTGGAGCAGCTCGTCGCGGCTGCCGCGGAGTACGAGGCCTCGGAGACCGTGCCGTCCCTCGAAGGGTTTCTCGACCGCGTGAGCCTCCTCACTGACGCCGATACGGAATCGGCGCCGGCGCGCTGTCTCGTGATGACGCTGCACGCCGCGAAAGGCCTGGAGTTCGACACCGTCTTTCTCGTGGGCCTCGAAGAAGGGCTCTTTCCTCACGTTCACGCGATGAGCGATGGGAGAAAGATCGAGGAGGAGCGCCGGCTCTTTTACGTGGGTATGACCCGGGCCAAGAGAAGGCTCGTTCTGTCCTATGCGCGCCGGCGGCGCTTTTCGCATGCCGAGACCGACCGCGTGCCGAGTCGTTTCGTCACCGAGATCGACGCAGCGTTGCTGAGCCCCACTTCGAGCGAGGCGCGACCCCCGAGAACGAAAGCTTCCCCTCACAAGGCCAGGCTGAGAGCGGGAGCTCTCGTCCGACATGCGGTGTTCGGTGACGGGCGTGTCGTGGATTCCTCCGGATCCGGCCGGGATTGCCGCGTGACCGTCGTCTTCCACAAGGCGGGAAGAAAGCGGCTCGTTGCCGAATACGCCAAGCTGGATGTCGTCGGCTAGGGCCCCCGGCTTCTATGACTCGGGAGCGATCTCGGTGATGATCCAGCGAGCGGGGACGACGGCGTCGAACTGGTTTCGCAGCTCATATCGAGTGAGGGTTACCCAGTAGAATCGGTCTCGATCGCCCGTCGAGACGCGCACCCGCGCCCGCTTCTGCACCGTCTCGCCGACCAGATACTCCGGGGAAGATTCCCGCTGCAGCGACTTGGTCACCCGCCGGAATGCTCCTTCGAGCTCCTGCTCCGCCCGATGCAGCCCGGCAACGATCTCCTTCCGCTCCTCGCGGTAGTTGTCCCACGCGATTTGGAGCTCACCGAGCCGGCCGGAAAACGCGTGCTCGGGGTTCTGACGCAGCAGCCGCTGGATACGCGCGAGATCGTCGTAGTTCTCCTGCCGGAACGCACCGAACTCCTTGAATTGGGCGTCGCGAGCGTCTTCCGCCTCCTCCACGGCCCGGCGCAGCTCGGGAATCTCGTAGGGGCTCGTCTGCGCCTGGCCGATTCCGAGTACCCGCCACTCGGTCAGCTCTTCGGGAAACGCCACCATGGATAATGCCGCCACGGTCTCGTTGTCTCCTCTTTGGGAAGCGGCGAAGAACCGGTCGATCAACTCCTGCTCGGTGCTTCGACAGCTCACGATCAGCACGGCGGGAAGGATTGCGGACCAGCTCGAGCGATTCCGTGCCCGCTTCACGCTTTCATGGCCTCGGAGACAGGGGGGGTTCGGCTGAAGCCATTGACGGATCGCATCGACCTCGACTCGTGCCGAAGCCAACACTCCGGACCAAAGTAGCAAACGGCACTGGTGAGGTGCAGTCTAATACGCTGCGGGGCTAGTAGGCCAACCCGGCCAATCAGGCGCCCTCGTCGGCCTCTTCCTTCTCGGCGAGCTTCGCGACCGCGACAACGTAGTCCGGCTCCTCGAGCTGAATGAGACGAACCCCCTGGGTGGCGCGCCCCAGGATCGCGAAATCCTGTACCCGAAGCCTCATGATCATCCCGTGCGCGGTGATGACCATCACCTCGTCTTCGTCCCGCACGAAGGGCACCGCCACGACCCGTCCGTTCTTCGACGTCGTCTTGACGTTGATGACCCCCTTGCCCCCTCGCGTCTGGACGCGGTAGTCATCGACCCGGCTTCGCTTCCCGAAACCGCGATCGGTCACGGTGAAGAGAGTTCCGTCCTCCTCGACCACCGCCATGCTGGCAATGATGTCGTCCCCCCTCAGCTCGATTCCCTTGACACCACGAGCGGTTCGGCCCATGGGTCGAACGTCGGTCTCGCTGAATCGGATGGCTTTGCCGTTTCGCGACGCGAGCACCGCCTCGCTCGCGCCGTCGGTGATCGTGGCGGCGATGAGCTCGTCCTCGTCGTCGATGGAGATGGCGATGATTCCCGTCGACTTCGGGTTGCCGTAGGCGGAGAGCGGGGTCTTCTTGATGATTCCTTTCCGCGTCGCCATGAGGACAAAGCGGTCTTCGGGGAATTCCTTGACCGAGCAGACATCCGCAAGTTTCTCGGTCCGACCCATGGAGACGAGGTTCACGATCGCCTTGCCCTTCCCCGCGGCGCTGACGCTGGGAATCTCGTGCACCTTGAGCCAGTAGACTTTCCCCCGGTCGGTGAAGATGAGGATGTACGAATGGGTCGAGGCGACGAAGAGCCGATCGACGAAGTCTTCCTCGCGGGTCGTCATCCCGATGCGGCCTTTGCCTCCTCGTTTCTGTTTTCGGTACACGCTCAAGGCGCTGCGCTTGATGTAGCCGGAGTGGGATACGGTGATGACCATATCCTCCTCCGCGATCATGTCTTCTACGCTGATCTCCTGGGTCTTGGCGACGATCTCGGTCCGCCGATCGTCTCCGAATCGTTCCTTGGTCTCTTCGAGCTCCTCGCGAACGATGGCATCGATCCGCGATTCGCTGGCGAGGATCGCTTTGAGCTCGGCGATCTTTTCCTTGATTTCTTCGTACTCGGTTGCGATCTTCTCGCGCTCCAGGCCCGTGAGCCGCTGAAGCTGCATGTCCAGAATCGCCTGCGCTTGAACCTCGGTGAGCTCGAAGTTGCCCATCAGGCCTTCCCGCGCCTCGGCGGGTGACGCCGAGCCCCGAATCAGGGCGATGACCTCGTCGAGGTGGTCGAGCGCGACAACGAATCCCTCGAGGAGGTGGGCCCTTTCCTCGGCCTTCGAAAGCTCGAAGGCCGTCCGTCGGCGTACCACGTCCCGGCGGAAATCGAGGAAGAGCCGCAATAGCTCCAGAAGCGAGAGTACTTTGGGACGGCTGTCGGCGATGGCGAGCAGAATGATGCCGAAGCCGGTCTGCAGCGCCGTATGTTTGTAGAGATTGTTCAGGACGACCTGGGCGACCTCACCGCGTTTCAAGTCGATGACGATGCGCATTCCGTTGCGGTCCGACTCGTCGCGAATGTCGGCGATGCCCTCGATCTTGCGCTCGCGCGCGAGCTCTCCGATCTTCTCCACCAGCTTGGCCTTGTTCACCTGGTACGGTATCTCGGTAACGACGATGGCTTCCCGGTCCTTGCCCACGTCCTCGATGGTGGCACGCGCCCGGAGTTGGATCGACCCGCGCCCCGTGCGGTAGGCCTGCTCGATTCCTCGACGGCCGTGCACGAATGCCGCCGTGGGGAAGTCGGGCCCGTGTACGATCCCGAGTAGAGCATCCGTCAGCTCGGCGTCGGTATGACTCGGGTTCGACAAGACGTGCAGGATTCCATCCACGACCTCACGCAGGTTGTGGGGCGGTATGTTCGTGGCCATCCCTACGGCGATTCCCGCGGCCCCGTTGACGAGTAGGTTGGGAAACGCCGTCGGAAGCACCACCGGTTCGCTGGTATTGCCGTCGAAGTTCGGCACGTAGTCGACGGTGTCCTTATCGAGGTCGCGCATCATGCTCTCGGCTAGAGCCGTGAGCCGCGCCTCGGTATACCGGTAGGCCGCCGGGGGATCTCCGTCCACCGAGCCAAAGTTGCCCTGCCCATCAATCAGAGGCATCCGGAGGTTGAAGTCCTGGGCCAAGCGCACGAGGGTGTCGTAGACGGCGGCGTCCCCATGAGGGTGGTATTTCTTCAACACTTCGCCGACGATCCCGGCACATTTCGAGTAGGCCCGGTTGGGGAGGAGTCCTTCACGGTACATCGCGTAGAGAACCCTGCGGTGCGCCGGTTTCAGGCCGTCCCGGACGTCGGGCAGGGCCCGCCCGATGATGACCGACATGGCGTAGTCCATATAGGACCGCCGCATCTCGTCTTCGATGTTTACCGGAACACGCTCAGCCGCAATGGCCATCGTGATCTACTCCTGTATTCCCGACGTCGGGTTACGAGACTCGGGCGTCAAATGTCGAGATTGGAAACCTCGAGGGCGTTCTCTTCGATGAAATGCCGACGGGGTTCGACCGCATCGCCCATGAGGATGGTGAAGATCTCGTCGGCGTCGACCTCGTCGTCGATCTTTACGCCGAGAAGGACCCGCTTTTCCGGGTCCATGGTCGTCTCCCACAGCTGAGACGGGTTCATCTCACCGAGACCCTTGTATCGCTGGATTTGTAACCCCTTCTTGCCCGCGGCAAGGAGGTGATCGATCAAAGCGTCGCGAGACCCGAGCTCGAGACGCTCTTCCCCGCCCGCGGGCTCGCCTTCTGCCGACGGCACGGCAGCCACGATCAGCGGCGGGCTCTCGAACGGCTCTACTTCCTTGTACAGATCGAGCAACGTCCGGTATTCGGCCGCAGCCATAAAGTCGCGGCCGATCGAACGCACCCAGCGCTGGCCGTTGGCGCTCGGTCCAGGAACGATCTTGAAGAGATTGTTCTCCTCGTCAGGAAGCACCGTGGCCCGAAGCCCCAGCTCACGGAAAGGCTCGAGGGCTTCCTCTAGCCACTCCCGGTTCGAGAGCATGGTCTCGTCGGCCCCAACCCGCAGGAACTCCGCGAGAACGACTGCGGGGTAGCCCCGCTGAGAGAGACGATCCATATGCTTGCTGAATGCGACCATTTTCTCCAAGCGACGTTCCAGCTCCTCTCCCTCGAACTCCCGGCTGATCGCAGGAACGATGACGCGGCGATTTTCCACGGCGCGCTGGAGCAAGAACCGGTCTAGCTCTCGATCGTCTTTGAAGTAGATCTCTTTCTTGCCTCGTTTGACTTTGTAAAGCGGCGGCTGGGCGATGTAGAGGTGGCCCGCCTCGATGATCTGCGGCATCTTCCTGAAGAAGAAGGTGAGAAGCAGCGTGCGAATGTGGCTTCCGTCCACATCGGCGTCCGTCATGATGATGACGCGGTGGTAGCGCAGCTTGGCGAGCTGGAAGTCTTCCTCGATGCCCGTGCCGAGGGCGGCGATCATGATTTTGATCTCTTCGTTCTCGAGCATCTTGTCCAGACGTGCCTTCTCGACGTTGAGAATCTTCCCCTTGAGCGGAAGGATGGCTTGAAAGCGTCGATCGCGTCCCTGTTTTGCCGAGCCGCCGGCGGACTCGCCCTCCACGATGAACAGCTCGGAGAGCGCCGGGTCGCGCTCCTGACAGTCAGCGAGCTTTCCCGGCAGCGAAGTGGTCTCGAGCGCGCCTTTCCGGCGAGCGAGGTCGCGCGCCTTACGCGCCGCCTCCCGGGCTCGGGCGGAGTCCACGACCTTGGCGACGATTCGGCGCGCTTCATTCGGATGCTCCTCGAGGAATCGGGTGAGCTCCGAGTTGACCAGCGCTTCCACGAATCCCTTGACCTCGGTGTTACCCAGCTTCGTCTTGGTCTGGCCTTCGAACTGCGGTGACGGGACCTTGGCGCTGATCACCGCGGTCAGCCCCTCGCGAACGTCTTCGCCTTCGATGCCTCCAACAAGAGTCTTCGTCAGCTGATTCGTGGTGGCATAGTGATTCAGCGATCGCGTCAACGATGCCCGGAACCCAGAAAGATGAGTTCCTCCCTCGTGGGTATTGACGGTGTTGGCGAAGGAGAAGACGGACTCCTGGTAGGTGTCATTCCACTGGAGAGCAATCTCGCATTCCATCCCCTCGGCGGCTCCACGAAAGTAGATGGGAGAAGGGTGAAGCGTATTGCGATTCTTGTTCAAGTGCTCGACGAAGGAGACGATACCGCCGTCGAAGCGGAACTCTTTCTCCTTCGCCTGTCGCTCGTCGCTGAGCGTGATGGTAATGCCCGCATTCAGGAACGCGAGCTCCCGGAACCGCTGCGACAGCGAATCGTAGCTGAAATCGATGGTCTCGAAAATCGAGTCATCGGGGAGAAACGTGATGGTCGTTCCGCTCTTGTCGGTGGCGCCGACGACCTCGAGGGGGCCGACGGGCTTTCCCTTCACGTAGCTCTGACGATAGACCTTCCCATCGCG
>DASPGQ010000045.1 GCA_035620555.1 Vicinamibacteria bacterium | reverse complement strand
CGTGTGCTCCTCTTCACGCTCGCGGTCTCGGTCCTGACAGGCGTCGTCTTCGGTCTCGCACCCGCGCTCCAGGCGGGACGTCGCAGCCTCGTGCCCGCATTGAAAGCCGATCCGGGGTTGGCTGGTTTTCGCGCACGCCGATTCAGCTTGAGAAATTTTCTCGTCGTCGCGCAGCTCGCGGTCTCGTTCGTGCTCCTCATCGGCGCCGCGCTTCTTCTCCGAAGTGCGGCGAACGCGAGAAGTCTCGATCCCGGTTTCGAGACCGAGCGCATCGTGATGTTCAGCAGCCATCTGGGTCTGCATGGATACAACGAGGAGACCGGTCGCCTGCTCTACGAGCGCGCGATCGAACGGCTCCGGGCGCTTCCCGAAGTCGAGGCCGCCGCGCTGGCGAGCAAGGTGCCGCTGGGTGCTTCGGTTTTGACCCGAACGGTAGCGCCGGAGGGACGGGAGCCGGATCGCGAGGCGGATTGGCCCGAGGTCGATGCCGCCGAGTTGTCGCCGGGATACTTCCGCTTGATGGGCATCCCAATCGTTGCCGGACGCGATTTCGGCTCGATTGACACGGTGGAGTCCCCACCCGTGGTGATCGTCAACCGGGCCGCCGCGGATCGCTTCTGGCCGAGTGTGGATGCAATCGGTCAACGCCTCGCGACGGGAACGAACGCTTCCCGGCGAAGGGTCTTCGAAGTGATCGGCGTCGTGGAGAACGCGAAGGTGCGGACCCTCGGCGAAGATTTCCGGCCCCAGGTCTACTGGGCGGCCTCTCAGGACTACTCGCCGATGATGTACTTCCTCGCTCGCACAAGGGGATCGGCCACGTCCGCCTTCGAGACGGTGCGCGCCGAGATTCTCGCGCTCGAGCCGAGTCTCGCTTTCTTCGAAGCGAAAACCATGCGACAGAATCTCGCGATCACGCTCTTCCCCGTGCACATGGGTGCGATTCTCCTGGGGCTCTTCGGTGGTCTCGCCGTGCTCCTCGCGTCGATCGGCTTGTACGGAGTCATCGCCTATGCCGTGAGCCGCCGAACGCGTGAGTTCGGCATCCGGATGGCCCTCGGGGCGAGCGGTCGCGACATCGCCGCGATGGTGACGGGGCAAGGGCTCCGTCTCGTTCTCGTGGGAGCGGTCGTCGGCGTCATGGTGGCGCTAGCGGGAGCGCGGGCGCTCTCCGCAGTGCTCTACGGCGTCGGAGCCAACGATCCACCGACGTTTGCGGTGACAGCGGTCGCCCTCATCGCCGTCGGTCTGCTCGCGAACTGGATTCCCGCCCGGAAGGCAGCGGGCATCAAACCAATCGCGGCCCTCCGCTACGAGTAGCGGTCAACGCCGCTCCGCAGTCATTATGATCTCCACGAGAGCGTCCGCCGACATGAGCTGCGCCCCCACCGTGGCGCGTGCCGGAGGGGGCGAGGGCATCATCTCCCGGTACACCTCGTTCATCGCATCGTAGTAGCGAATGTCCGAGAGGTAGACCATTACATCGACGACGTCTTCGAAGCCGAGTCCGTCGGCTTCGAGCGTGGCCTTCAAGTTCTCGAGAGCCTGCCGGGTCTGGGCCTTCGCGTCACCCTTCGGATAGCCGTCGGGCCCCCGCCCGGTCATGCCGGAGAGGAACAGGCGCCCGCCGGCCGCGACGGCCGAGGACAGAGGGCTCGTCGAGGGAGCGCGTCCGGCGGGGGACACTACCTTCCGCGCCGGATCCTTCACCGCGGTGCACTGTATCTCCGACAGGAAGGCGGGGTTCATGAGCCGGGATCGGACCGTCGCGCGGCTCGGGGGGGCGCTCGGAAAGAACGTGCGGTACACCTCGTTCATGTCTTGAAAGTAACGGGCATCGTCGAGAAAGACTTTGCAGCCCACCACGTCTCCGTAGCTCATGCCCGCCTCCTCGAGCACCAGGCCGACGTTTTCCAGCACGCGCTTGGTCTGTATCTTCATGTAGCCGGCAACCGGCTCGTAGGTCTCCGGGTCTCGGGCGGTCGCACCGGCGACGAAGAGCGTCGAGCCCACCTGGACGCCCCAGCTGTACGGAAGCTCCGGGGATTTCATCGTGCCCGGTTTGATGACTTTCTTTTCGACCCCTGGACGGGCGGCGATCATGGAAATCTCGACGAGGGCGCCGGGGATGGCGATGTCGGCCTCCACCGTGGCACGAATCGGCGGGTCCTGTGGAAAATAGGTCTTGTAGACGTCGTTCATCGCGGAAAAGTGCCGAGCGTCGGACAAGAAGACGTTGGAACTGACGACCCGCGAGAAATCCATGCCGGCGGCTTCGAGCACGTCGCCGAGGTTGTCCATGGCCTGTCGGACTTGCGCCTGGATTCCGTCGGGCACTTCGAGCGTGCCGGGTTTGTTGCCGATGGCCCCCGCGAGGTAGAGAAAGTCGCCCGAAAGGACCGCAGGACTGAAGGGCAGCCCGACGTCCATTCCCTGAGGAGCGATGATCTTCTTCTCCGCGGCTGATGACGCTGCGGCCAAGGCGAGTAGCCACAAAAAGAAACAACGTTTCATAAAGCGCTGACCTCCCTCGAGATGCCGAAATATACAACGCCGCGGCATATAATTCCCGCTCGGTCCGGGTGGAGCTTTGAACGACGTTTTCGAGTATCGCGATGACGTGCTGGTCGCGGATGGGATTCCGCTCTCCGAGATCGCCGCTTCTCACCCCACGCCGTTCTATGTCTACGTTCCTCGAGCGCTCGTTTCGCGCTACCGCAAGCTCGATGCCGCGTTCTCCGGCTCGTCCCATTTCCACGCGGTGGCTCTCAAGGCGAACACCCAGCCCGCCTTGTTGCGTCACCTCGTCAACGAAGGTGCGGGCGCGGAAGTGGTCTCGGGCGCGGAGTTGGCCCTTGCGCTCGCGCTCGGATTCGCGCCTTCGAAGATCGTGTTCTCGGGAGTGGGAAAGACGGAGCGGGAGCTTCGCTCCGGAGTGATTGCCAATGTGGCGATGTTGCTCGTCGAGTCGGAACAGGAGCTCCGGATGCTCGATGCGATTGCCGCGCGCGCCGGGCGCCGCGCAAGCGTCGCGCTCCGTCTGAATCCCGACATCGACGCCGGAACCCATCGCCATATCGCGACGGGAATCAAGACGGCAAAATTCGGATTGGACGCCGAGCAGGCGCGTCAGCTCTACGCCGCCCACCGTGAGTTTTCCGCTCTCGATTTCGTCGGCGTGCATTCCCACATCGGGTCGCAGATCACGGCGCTCGAGCCGCTCGCCGCGAACGCGCGGATTCTCGCCGAATGGGTACGCTCGCTCCGGGGCATCGGCGTCGAGCTGAAGTACGTCGACATCGGCGGTGGAGTCGGGATCCGCTACCACGGAGAACGGGCGCCGAGCTTCGACGGCTACGCCGAAAGCGTGATCGCGCCCTTCGCCGATCTCGACGTCACGATCGTCACCGAGCCTGGTCGGATCTTGTTCGGACCGGTCGGCGCCTTCGTGGTACGGGTTCTATACGTGAAACGGGTTCACGAGCGTGGTTTCTTGGTCGTCGATGCCGGGCTCAATGATTTCCTGAGGCCGGCGCTCTACGGCGCCTATCATCGCATCGTTCCGTTGCGACAGAAACGTGGTGCGGCCCGAACCGTCGATGTCGTGGGTGCCGTGTGCGAGAGCTCCGACGTCTTTGCCCGCGACCGCTCTCTCGTGGCGCCCGAGCCAGGCGACTTCCTCGCAATCCTCGACGCGGGAGCCTATGGATTCGTGATGAGCTCGAACTACAACTTGCGGGCTCGACCCGCGGAGCTCGTGGTCGAGGAGGGACGTTTTCGGATCGTCCGAACAGCCGAGACCGAGGAGGAGCTGGTGGCGCGCGAGCTTGCCGGCGGCGGATGAGT
>DASPGQ010000044.1 GCA_035620555.1 Vicinamibacteria bacterium | reverse complement strand
AATCGTTGTTTGTGAACTCCTTCCGCGGCGGACTCGGCCTCGTCGCTGGGCTCCTGGCCAGCTCGGCCTACGCCCAGTTCTCGACCGGTGAGGCGGCCACCGAGAACGTGACCGCGGGCGGCATTTACTGGCAGGTCCACGTGGAGTACGACACGGTGGAGCTCGTCGTTGCCGGTCCCGAAGGCGAGGTCTTCCGCCGCGTGTTCGATGGCCATCCGTCCTACGCTCTCGTCGACGACCATGGCGGGTCCCTTCCGGACGGCTCCTATAACTACGAGCTCATCTTCGCCCCTTACGTCGACCCGTCCACCCGCGACGCGATGGCGGCCGCGAGAGAGGTGGTCGACAGGTCGGACTCGCAGACGGCTACCGATGTCGCCGAGGAGCTCGGCCTGCCCACCGAGCCGGTCATCGTCTCCGGGAACTTCCGGACATTCGGGGGCTCGATCGTCAGAGGGGGCACCGAGATATCGTCTCTGTCCACCCTCACCGCGCCGCCGTCGAGCGGCGGCAACCTGACGCCGCAAACGCTCGTCGTCCCAGAGAATCTGATCGTCCAGGGGAATACCTGCACCGGTACGGACTGTGCGAACGGGGAGCCGTTCGGTTTCGACACGCTCCGGCTGAAGGAGAACAACCTTCGCATCCTGTTCATGGACACGAGCGTGGGAACGTTTCCCACGACCGACTGGCAGCTCACCGCGAACGACACCACGAACGGCGGGGCGTCGAGGTTCTCCATCGACGACATCGACAACGGAAGGACGCCCTTCACCATCGAAGGAGCGGCCCCGACAAACTCTCTGTACGTGGACAGCACCGGCAACGTGGGCTTCGGCACGTCGACTCCCGTCCTTGAGGTTCACGCGAGAGACGGTGATACGGCGGCGTTGCGGCTGGAACAGGACACCTCGAGCGGGTTTGCGGCTCAGACCTGGGACGTCGCGGGGAACGAGACCAACTTCTTCGTCCGCGACGTCACCCATGGAAGCAAGCTCCCCTTGAGAATCCTTGCCAACGCAACCGACAGGAGCATCGTGCTTGCCGCTTCCGGCGTGGGGATCGGAACCGATAACCCGCGGGATCGGCTGCACGTCGCGAACGGCATTCTGAGAGTCGAGGCGGAGGATGGAACCATTCCGGGTCTGCGCTTCGTGAACGCCACCCAGAGCTGGCTCTTCGAGAGCCTCGAGACCGGCATCTTCTCCGTTCGCGACGAAACGACCGGCACGACTCCCTTGCGCGTCTTTCCGGGCGGGGCGGAGAACACGCTCGTGCTCGTGAACGGACGCGTGGGGATCGGAACGACGACGCCGAGCGCCAAGCTCGACGTGAGCGGGCCGATCGTTCAGCGCGGTGGCGTGCTCCAGGCCGATTACGTCTTCGACCCCGGTTACCGGCTCGAATCGATCGAGGAGCATTCCGCTTTCATGTGGAGAGAGCGGCATCTGCCGGCCGTGCCTAAGATGCAGGTCGACGCGAGCGGGATGGAAGTCGTCGAGATCGGGGCCCAGCGCCGCGGGATTCTCGAAGAGCTGGAAAAGGCGCACATCTACATCGAGCAGTTGAACCTGGCGATCCTTGCGAAAGAGGAACGCATCGAGGGGCTCGAGAGCGAGAACGCCGCCATCCTCGACCGCCTTCACCGAATCGAGGCGCTCCTGAGCGCGCGCGAGGACGGATCGGAGAATAGGAAGTAATCGAGCCTGAGTGTCCGCCGAGCGATACCTCCTGAGCTCGCTACTCTTCGTGGGCCCGGCTTGCGCTCTCGCGAGCCGGGCTCATGCGGGTCCTACCTGTGCGGCGGCGGACGGCCCCGCCGGCTTCTCGGACGCGACCGCCGAGACGGGCCTCGATTTCGTCCACGTCAATGGAATGACGGGGGAGTTCTTCTTCCCCGAGATGGTGGGTCCGGGCGGAGGCTTCGTCGACTACGACAACGACGGCGACCTCGACGTCTACCTCGTTCAGGGAGGGCCGCTCGCAGTCTCTCCGGCACCGCCGGCCCTTGGCGACAAGCTCTTCCGCAACGATCTCGCGCGAGCCCCGGACGGCACGACCCGCCCGGCGTTCAGCGACGTGACCGACGCGTCCGGGATCGTGGCTTCCGGCTACGGGATGGGCCTCGCGACCGGTGACTTCGACAACGACGGCTGGACGGACCTCTACGTGACGAATCTGGGTCCGAACCAACTGATGCGAAACCAGGGCGACGGCTCGTTCGAGGACGTGACTTCCCGGGCCGCGGTCGCCGGCGCGGCGTGGAGCACGAGCGCGGCCTTTTTCGACTACGACCGTGACGGTTGGCTCGACCTCTACGTCGCCAATTACGTGAAGTACGAGGTGAAGGCGGACGTGAGCTGCTACTCGACGAGCAGCGCCCGCGACTACTGCGGGCCCACCGCGTACGAGCCCGAGCCCGACCGCCTCTACCGGAACCTGGGAAATGGAGCTTTCGAGGACGTCACCGCGACCGCTCTGCGCGCAGCCCGACCGTCGCCCGGCCTCGGTGTCGTCACCGCGGATCTCGACGGCGACGGCTGGCTCGACCTCTACGTAGCGAACGACGGCGTCGCCAACCAGATGTGGGTCAATCGAACGAACGGCACCTTCGAAGACGAAGCTCTGTTCCGCGGGGCGGCGCTGAACTGGATGGGTGTCGCCGAGGCGAGCATGGGCGTCGACGCGGGAGATTTCGACGGAGATGGAGACGACGATCTCTTCATGACGCATCTGACCGAGGAGACCAACACCCTCTATGCCAACGACGGTACGGGTTTCTTCGAGGACGCATCGCTTCGTTCCGGTCTCGGGGCGCCGAGCCTCGCGAGCACGGGATTCGGCACCGGATGGATCGACATCGACAACGACGGATGGCTCGATCTCGTCATCATGAATGGTGCGGTCCGCGTGCTCGAGGAGCTCGCGAGCCGCGGCGACGCCTACCCGCTGCATCAGGTGAACCAGGCGTTCGCAAACCGAGGAGACGGGACGTTCAAAGACGTTTCCCGTTCACTCGGTCCGGCCTGGTTGCTCTCGGAAGTGAGCCGGGGGGCGGCCTTCGGCGACCTGGACAACGACGGTGACACCGACGTGCTCGTCGTCAACAACCATGGGCCGGCCAGGCTGCTGCTCAACGCAGAGAACGGCGGTCATCACTGGGTCGGGCTCGAGCTCGAGGGGGCTCTCGAGAAGCGCGACATGCTGGGCGCCCGAGTCGAGGTGGTGACGGCCGACGCCCGCGTGCTCAGGCGGCGTGCCCGAACCGACGGAAGCTACTGCTCGGCCAACGATCCGCGGGTGCTCGTCGGGCTCGGGAAGGCCGACGCGATCTCCGCCGTGCGGATACGCTGGCCGAACGGCCAAACGGAAGAGTGGGGCGATATCCCGGTCGATCGCTACACGACCCTGCGCCAGGGTGAAGGTCGGTCGTCGAAGTAGAGCGATGCTCGTCGTCTCGAGGTTCATGCTCGTCGTTCTGGCCACGAGCCTAAAGGAGCCCGTCGAGCTCCGTCCCGTCCCGGAACCGCGCCTCGCGGAGCTCGAGGACGCGGTGAGAGAGCAGATCGGTCCCGTCCATGACCTGCTCGATGAGCTCGCATCGGAGCAGCCCGACTCTCTCTCGGCGAGGGAGCTCGCCGACGCGTTCGGATCCGGCGGTCAGATCTACTTCACCTACGACCTGCCCGAGCCCGCCGAAGCCTCCTTCGAGAATGCCCGGCTGCTCGCACCGACGGATTATCGCTGGCCGTACTATCTCGGAGCGCTTCACCAAAAGGCGGGTCGCCTCGAAGAGGCCGTCGCCTTCTACCGGGAGGTCCTCCTGCTTCGCTCCCACGACGTTCCCGCGCTCGTTCACCTCGCGGAAGCGCTCCAGCAGCTGAATCGTCTCGATGAGGCGGAGGCCCTCTATCGGAAGGGCCTCGCGGCCGACGGTTCCTGTATCGCGGCCCGCGCCGGGCTCGGACAGATTGCCTTTCTCCGTCGCGACTACTCGCTCGCCGTCGATCTGTTTCAGGAGTCGCTCGCCGCCGTGCCCGATGCCAGCCGCCTGCATTACCCTCTCGCGATGGCGTACCGCCAGCTGGGCGAGGAGGAAAAGGCGCGGCAGCATCTCGAGCGTAGCGGCCCGGTCGGCGTCGGGGTTCGTGATCCTCTGATGGACGAATTGCTCGAGCTGCGCCGCGGCGAGCGCGTGCACACGCTCCGGGGAAAGGTCGCCTTCCGTTTCGGGCGCTACGAGGACGCCGCGTCCGAGTTCGCGAAAGCCGTCGAGGCGAGCCCGGAGAGCTTCCGGGCTCGAGTGAACCTGGGATCCGCGCTCGCCGCAGTGGGGAACGTCGACGCCGCCCTCCGCGAGTACGAAGCCGCGCTCGGGCTCGAGCCACTCTCCGCAAACGCGCACTACAACCTCGGATATCTCCTGGCGCGCCGGGGCGACAGCGAAGCCGCCACGAGACACTTGAGGGCCGCGATCGAAGCCGACCCTGAGGACCACGAGGCGCACGTCGAGCTCGCGGATGTGCTTCATCGCGCGGGCCTTTTCGCGGATGCGGAGCGTCACTACTCGAAGGCGGCCGCACTCGCACCCGACGACGGCCGAGCGCTTCTGGGGCGATCGCGAGCGCTCGCGGCCGACGGCCGCTATCGCGAGGCTCTCGCCGGACTCGAGGACGCTCACGGGAAGCTCCCCACGGATGGCGGCATCGCGCAGGCCCTGGCCCGCCTTCTCGCGTCGAGCCCCGACGCCGCGATTCGGGACGGAGCGCGCTCGCTCGGTCTCGCCCAGCGTGTCTTCGACGCGCGGCCCACCCCTTTCCACGCCGAGACCGTCGCCATGGCGCTCGCCGAGCTCGGCCGTTGCGAGGAGGCGTCCCGCTGGCTGCGCGTGGGCATCGAGCTCGCGAGCCGCGAGCCCAGAACGGACTCACTCGACCGTTTGAAGACGTCGCTTTCCGAGTACGAGAGCGGTCCGCCTTGTAGACCTCCCTCTCGTGACCCCTAGTTCCAGGCTCGTCACGTGGCTTACTCGTAGCGGAGGGCCGATAGTCTCGTTGACGATCGCGACGTCCGGCGCGTCTCCGGTCGAGGTCGTAGCCGTTGAGCGACGGGTCGACGGAGAAGCCGATGAGGGAGTCGAGCTCGATGCCGGGGTCGATGGCGTGGAGGTTTCGCGAGCTCTGCACGAAGAGCCCGGCGCCCAGAAGGAGAAGGAGCGAGAGCGCTTCCCCCTATCTCTCCTGATAGAGTAGGCTTCGACCCGTTCGCTCATGATCGGCAAGACCCTCGCCCACTACACCATCACCTCCGAGTTGGGCAAGGGAGGCATGGGCGAGGTATACCGCGCGACCGACACGAAGCTCGGCCGCGAAGTGGCGATCAAGGTGCTCCCTGCGGCGCTCGCCGAGGACCGAGAGCGTCTCGCCCGCTTCGAGCGCGAGGCGAAGCTCCTCGCCTCGCTCAATCACCCCAACATCGCTCACGTGTACGGATTCGAGAGCGCGACGCTCGAAGACGGCTCGTCGGTGCACTTCCTCGCCATGGAGCTTGTCGAGGGCGAAGACCTTTCGGAACGTTTGAAGCGCGGGCCGATCCCGGTGGACGAAGCGCTCGCGGTCGCCAAACAGATCGCGGAGGCGCTCGAGGAAGCACACGAGAAAGGTATCGTCCATCGCGACCTTAAGCCGGCAAACGTCAAGCTGACGCCGGACGGAAAGGTGAAGGTGCTCGACTTCGGTCTCGCCAAGGTCGCCGAAGCCGAGCCGTACTCGGCCGGCGAAGGCGGCTCGCAATCGCCGACGCTCGCGCAGACGGGAACCCAGGCGGGCGTCATTCTCGGGACCGCCGCCTACATGTCCCCCGAGCAGGCGCGCGGAAAGCCGGTCGACAAGCGCGCCGACATCTGGGCGTTCGGCGTGGTGCTGGTCGAGATGCTGACCGGACAACGGCTCTTCACGGGTGAGACGGTCAGCGACGTCCTCGCGGGCGTACTGACGCGGGAGCCGGACTGGACTTCCCTTCCGCCAGCCGTCGGACCGGAGCTGCGACTCGCGCTGCGGCGCTGCCTCGCAAAGGATCCAAGGAGTCGCTGGCGCTCGGCCGGTGACCTCGCGCAGGTGCTCCAGGACTCCGCCACCGCGACGAGCCCTGTAGCAGAGGCCCGCGGCCGCGACGCTATTCCCTGGAAATGGGTGGCGCTCCTCGCTCTCGCGGCTATGGCAGCTCTCGCGCTCCTCTGGATCCGGGACCGCTCGAAACCTCGGGCGCCGTCGAGTCCCGTGCTCTCGTACCGTTCGCTCACGCGGGACGCGGGCATGGAGGTGGAGCCGAGCCTGTCTCCGGACGGGCGGCTCGTGGCCTACAGCTCGAACGCCGACGGCGACTGGGACATC
>DASPGQ010000043.1 GCA_035620555.1 Vicinamibacteria bacterium | reverse complement strand
GCCCTCACCTCGGCGCCCGAGTGCCAATCGAAGCCGTTTTGCGCCGCGCGGCTCGTGAGCTTTTGCGCTCGGGTCAGCGCCGGGAACGACCGGGGCACACCATCCAACACCGACTCGCGCCTGGGCTTCTCTCGCGACTTGGCGTCCTCCCACCTCGCGAGGGCCTCGTCACGGTTGGCTGCGGGCAGGTCGGAGAACACGTGGGGATGTCGGCGGACGAGCTTCTCGTGAATCTCACCGATGACTTCGGACATGGAGAACGCTTCTTCCTCGGTCGCGATCTGCGTCAGGAAGACCACCTCCAGGAGCAAATCACCCAGCTCCTCACGGACGGAATCCGGGCGTCCTTGGGAGATCGCTTCGACGAGCTCGTAAGCCTCCTCGATCACGTGAGGCCGCAGCGATTGCTGGGTTTGAGCCCGATCCCAAGGACAGCCGTTCTCGCCTCGGAGGCGCGCCATCAGAGAAAGGAGCTCCTCGAAGGCCCGGCCCGAACTCACGCCGTCTCCCGCGTGAGCCAGGTGCGGGGGCACGTTAAAGCGCTGACAAGACGAAAGATACGGTTATTGGTGTGTGTTGATCCACCCATGACGGCATGTTATCTTAGTTTATTGACCCCGGCTTCGGAACCGAGAGTCCATGAGCCCGGCAACGTGGACGGGGAATCCTGTCATCTTCACAAGATATTGAGATTTCCGCGATCGAGGTCCTGAAGGAGACTACGGTAGGTGCCTTCGCACCCAGAAGCCGAAACTGAAGCGAAGTCGAGGGCTCCAAACGTGCGTCGACACCGACGCATGCGCGGACTCGTGCGACCACCTGTCCGGACGGCTGCCATCGGTTGGCTGCTCGTCCTGGGCTGCACCGGATTCGGCACCGCGCGCGCGGGGGCCGAAGTCGGGGCCGAGGAAGAGATCCCCATCTCTCTCCACACGTCGTTCGAGCACTACTGGCGTCGGTATCTTCTCGCCGAAACGTCGGGGGACGTGGAGACAGCCGGCCGCATGCTCGACGAGATCAAACGCCTTCGAGTGGAGCGAAACGCGTTCAACCTTCACGACGTGGCGATGGCATTCGTTTATCGCGGGCTGACCCTGGTTGAACAGGGTGGATTCGAAGAGGCGAGGGAGCGCTTCGACGTGGCTCGAGAGCTGGACCCCGATCTCCCCACCGCCTACTGGGGTCTGGCCCGTCTCGCCGAGCGCGAGGGGGGGGTCGGATTTCTGAGCGCAACGGTCTACCGGTTTCAAGCCCAGTTGCTTGCCTTGCGATCCGAGCGAAACGGGGCCTACGCCAGCTGGAATCTCACCTACGTGGTGTTCTCGAGCCTCATGATGCTCTACTTCATCGTGGCCCTCGTCATGATCTATCGATACGGGGTGCTGCTGCGGCACGACATCGAGGAGCGTTTCGGCGATCGGATCGGGACGC
Organism: Vicinamibacteria bacterium; assembly: GCA_035620555.1. NCBI lineage: Bacteria > Pseudomonadati > Acidobacteriota > Vicinamibacteria > Vicinamibacteria bacterium. The sequence continues at coordinate 8,484 of DASPGQ010000043.1, read as the reverse complement.
AGGCGGTGCTCGCGGCGACGCTCGGGGTCTTGCTCCTTCCCATGATGTTGACCATGGGAACGGGTTGGCTGGCGCCCTACTGGTTGGCGATCACGTTCGGATATCAGAGCGTCAGGGAGAGGGTCGTCTCGTTGTCCTGTCTCCTCGTGATTCTCGCAACCGCTCCGTTCGCGGAGCTTTATCCTGCTTGGGCTCGGACCTCGGCCAATCCGCTCTATCAAGCAGCGCTCTCCTCGGTGACGGGAACTTTCGATCTCCAGGATGTGCGCACGCTCAGGGAAGCGGTGAATGAGCATCCCGAGGATCGCGATCTCCAGTTCTTGCTCGCGACACAGTACAAGAATCTCGGTGACTACGAGCTCGCCGCGAACCAGTATCGACGGATCATCGAGGTCTGGCCCAACGATCTCGAGGCGCGAATCAACCTCGGGAACATCTACTTCGCCCAGAGGGACTGGGATGGAGCCCTCGTCAAGTACAACGAAGTCATCGGGGCGGGTGCGAGGCTCCCCATGGCTTTCTACAACAAGAGCCTCGCCCATGCCGAGAACTTCCAGTTCGCCGAGCGGCAGGACGCCCGGGTCAGAGCGGAGAGCGTCGATGCCGCGGCGGTCGCGGCCCATGAGAGGCGAACGGGCAATTACCGCGTGGTCGCCGACCAGAAGCTCGACGAGATGGACATCCTGGGGAAGTTTTACGGCCTGACCGAAGGGTTGCACGAGCAGAAGGTCCTTTCCTTTCTCACTGCGTCCTTCTCCAACAGCTGGGCATTTCGATTTGTAGCCGCGCCCATATTCTTCGGCCTGCTGATCCTGGTTCTCGAGATCGCCTTCAAGGATCGCCGCCTCATACAGCGCTGCCGCAAGTGCGGGAGTGCTTTCTGTGGGCGTTGCCAGATTGGCACCGGACGGAAAGCCGTTTGCACCCAGTGCTACCACCTCTTCTACATGAGGGATGGCGTGTCGGCGCTGGCGCGAAACGAAAAACTGGCTCGCGTCGAACAGGACACGAATCGGCGGTCTCGAGTCTTTCGACTGCTCTCCATCATCGTGCCTGGTGCCGGCCACATCGGCGAAGGGATGCCGCTCGTCGGTGCGCTCTTGCTGTTCTTCTGGCTTCTGGGTGCGTCGCTCCTCATTCTCGGCAGTGCGTTGTACTCTCTCCCCGATGGATTGTTCGGCTTCGAAGCCGACGTTTCCTACGGGCTGTTGTTCGTCATGGCGTTCGTACTGGGTGCCGCGAATGTGGTGGCAAGACCCCCGCTGAACGGTTGAACGATGGCTCTCTCTGGGACGCTCAAGGATTTCGCGCTTCCCGACATCTTTCAGCTCATCGGGATGCAGCGAAAGACCGGGCTGCTCACGCTCGAGAACGAGCGGGAGACGGTGAGCGTCGTCTTCGAGCAGGGGATGGTCGTCCACGCCGACTCCACCGTGCGTCGTCTCGACGACCTGCTGGGAAACGTCCTCGTGCGACAGCGGACACTTCGGCGAGACGCCCTCGAGGATGCCCTCGCCAAGCAAAAGGTCTCGATGCAACGTCTCGGTTTCATCTTGACCAATCAGGGGTACATCAGCCGCGATGATCTGAAAGCGGCTCTTTCCGAACAGGTCCAGCAGATCGTCTTTCGAGTCTTCCGTTGGAAATCGGGACGATATCACTTCGACCCCGCGGCGGGAGCGGACTACGACCGCGAGAACATGAGCCCGGTCAGCACGGACCACATCCTCATGGAAGGCATTCGGCGCGTCGACGAGTGGCCGATCATCGAGAAGCGGATTCCGTCGCTTGACTTCGTATTTCGCCCGCTCGTTCCGAAGGATCAGATCCGGATCGAGGAGTCGTCCACCGAAGAGGCGGGCGGGCTCGAAGCTTCGCTCGATTTGCTCTCCGGCAAGGGGGGCGGTACCGCTACCCTCATCTCCGAGGTCGTTTTGAGTCCGCTCGAGGGGACGATCTACAAGCTTCTCGATGGCAAGCGTTCCGTGGCCGCCGTCATGGAGCTGACCGGTCTGTCGGATTTCGACGTGTGCCGGGCGCTCTTCGACTTCGTCGACCGGAAACTCGTGGTGGCCGCCGGCCAGGAACAGGCGAAATCAGTCAGCCCGGGTCTCCCCCATGCCGACGTTCCGGCCCAAGGCGAGACCGCGGGCAAGATCGCTCTCGTGGCGGTGCTGGTGCTCGCGGCCTCCGGGTTCCTCATTTCCCTGGGGGAGCCGTTTCGCGTTCCCCCTCGGCCGAGCTTCATGCGCGAGGAGGCCGCCACCATAGCCCGCAGTCGAGACGTCGCCCGCATGCAGCGCGTGGTTGCAGCACTGCGGAGCTACTATCTCACTTTCGGCGTCTATCCGGGAAGCCTCGACGACCTCGTGAATACCACCCCGCCGCTCGTCGCCCCCGAAGATCTCACCGATGCGTCCGGGCAATCGTTTCGTTACGAGACCCAAGCGGACCGTGTCACGCTTCAAGCACTGGGCCCGTCGGGGTCTCCTTACCTCTCCATCTCCCGAGAGATCCTTCCAGACGACGTTAGCTTTGCGCCGACGCCTTCGGTACGATCCTCGAGCCGCTGACCTCCTGGTTTAGGGGTCGCGATCGCAGCCATGAGAGTCAGTCGTTACCCCGACGTAGGATTACCGGAAGATGCCAGGCCGGCGGTTACCCTCGGCAACTTCGACGGCGTACACCGCGGCCACCGTCGGGCCATCGATCTGCTCGTGGAGCGCGCCCGGGCTCTCGGCACCCACGCGATCGCGGTCACCTTCGAGCCCCATCCGATCAGCGTGCTGAGGCCGGCGGAGGCCCCCAAGCGCATCCTCACGCCGAAGGCGAAACAGGAGATTCTGGAAGCGACCGGCCTCGACGAGCTCCTGATCATCGCGTTCACTCTCGAGTTCTCGCGGATCGAGCCTCGTGAATTCGTGGAGAGCATCCTGGTCGGCCGCCTTCGAGTCAGGGAGCTGGTACTGGGCGCGAACTTTCGCTTCGGTCGGCGTCGTTCGGGAGACCTCGATTCCCTGCGGGCATTCGGTGACAAGCACGGTTTCGTGGTGCACGAAGTGCATGCTTCGATGCATCGCGGCGAGATGATCTCGAGCTCGCGAGTTCGAGTCACCCTGGCGGGCGGTCAGGTCGACGAGGCAGCGGCGATGCTGGGGCGGCCTTACTTTCTGGAAGGCCGCGTGGTCGAAGGTGCGGGGCGGGGTCGTCTCATGGGTTTTCCCACCGCGAATCTCGAGGTGGAAGGAGACGTTCTCGTGGGCGACGGTGTTTATGTGACGGATTCCCTCGTCAACGGCCGAGTCTACCAGGGTATGACCCACGTCGGGCGGAGGCCGACTTTCGGTATCGAGGAGCACTCGGTCGAGACCCATTTGTTCGAGCTCGATCGCAACATCTATGGCTCGACCCTGCGACTGTTCTTTCACGAGAGGATTCGGGGCACGGTGCGGTTCACGTCGGCGAGCGAGCTCGAATCGCAACTCCATCGCGACCGCGAGCACGCTCGGCGCTTCTTTCACGCGCGCGGACGGAACCTTGTGCTATAACATTTCGTACCCAACACGGCGAGGAGAGTGTACGTGCCCGATCTGACCGTCGAGAGTCGACAGATTGGCGAAGTGACCGTCATCGTCCCCAAGGGGTTCATCAATGCGCACACCGTCCGTCTGTTCGAGCAGGCTCTTCAAGAAGCTCTCGAAGCCGGGCATCGGAAGATACTCATCAACGGTGAAGGTCTGGCCTATATCGCGAGTGCAGGGCTGGGTGTCATCATGGGCATGATCGAAGACGTTCGATCCCGGGGTGGTGACATCCGGCTCGCCGAGTTGAACGATACGGTGAGGAACATTTTCGAAGTGCTCGGCTTCAACCACCTCTGCAAGGTGCTCAGCTCCGAGCGCGAGGGTGTTGACAGCTACGTAGCGGGCTGACCACCGGTTGTCCCACATGCCCAGAAAGGCTTCGAGGCGGGGCGGGAAAGACGACGGCCCCAAACGTCGCGCCGCGATGGAGCTTCGTTTCCCGAGTGAGAGTCGCTATCTGCACATGGTGCACGAGCTCACCCGTCGCCTCGCCGAGTCAACGGGGTTCGACGCTTCCGAGGCAGAGAAGATTGCCCTCGCGGTCGACGAGGCGGCGACGAACGTTATCCAGCACGCCTACCATGGTGAGCCAGGGCACTCGATCGAAGTTCATTTCGATCCCGAGGGTGAGAGTCTCGATATCGTGATCTTTCACGACGGCGAAGCCCTCGAGTCGCTTCCCGTTCCCGATTTCGATCTCGAAGACCTCGTGGCCAAGAGGCGAAAGGGTGGGCTCGGGCTCACCATCATGCGGGAGATGATGGACAAGGTCGAGCACGCCAAGGCCGGCGCCGGCAGGAACATGTGCGTCATGGTTCGCTACAAGCAGAAGGGACGCTAGGCCTCGGCCGGCTCGATGATGCCGACGGAGCGCAAGCCCACCTCGTACCGCTACCAGCAGGCCCTCGCCCCTCTGGTAACTCGCATAGAGCATCCGGCGTTGCGGAAGCGCCTTTCCGAAGTGCTCACTCTGCTGGATTTCAACTCCACGTTGAATCGGTCCATGGAGCTTTCCCAGATCCTGGACCTCGTCCTGTTCGTGTCCATGGGAGAGACGAGGGCGAGTTGGGCGGGGATCTTGCTCCGAGACGACGAGCGGCTGCGACCCGCTGCCCGACGAGGAGCCAGCGACGCCGCCTGGCTGGGTCTCGCTCTTCCGATCCCGAGCGAGATGGACGAGGCCTGGACTCAGGAGGTGATGCGTCAGACGAAAGCTCGGCTGGTCATGCCTCTTTCCAAGTCCGACCGGCTCGTTGGGTTGCTGCTGCTCGGTGAGAGAGCCGAGCCCTATGGGGACGAGGAAACGATGTTTGCCGAAGCGCTGTGCGTGTCGGCCGCCGCTTCGATCGACAACGGACGCATCTATGAAGAGCTTCGAGAGTTGAATCAGAGGCTCTCCTTCAAGGTCTATCAGCTCAACTCGCTCTTCGATATCACGCGCGAGCTCAACCGGAGCCCCGATGCCAGCCGGGTCTACGAAGTGCTCCTCACCAGCGCGATGGGGCACGTGTTGACCACTCGGGCACTGGTGCTGGAGAAAGGAAGCGTCGTCGTCGAGAGAGGAGTTCCGCTCGAGCCCGAGGGGCGTCGGGATCTCGAGCGTGTGAGCGCCTATTTCGGGTCGCTCTCCGACGACAGCCGCGTCGAGAACCTGGACGACGAATCGATGCGAACGCTCGTGGCGAGCCTGGGGATCGACCTGGTCGTTCCGCTCCGATCGGGAGACGTCAGCCATGGCGCGCTCCTTCTCGGGCCACGAGCCTCGGGCAAGCCGCCCGGCGATGAGGATCGCGAGTTCCTTCGCGCCCTCGCGTCTCAAGCGGCATCGGCGCTCGACAACCTCAGACTCACACGCGAATGGATCGAGAAACAGAAGATCGAGAAGGAAATGGCCCTCGCGCGCGAGATTCAGCGAGGGCTCCTCCCCGATGGCGAGCCCGATATTCCCGGCTGGGACATTGCCGCGATCAACATCCCCTGTCTCACCGTGGGTGGAGACTACTTCGACTACCTGAAGCGCGAGGGCAGCAAGCACTGGCTCGTCATCGCCGACGTGTCGGGCAAGGGAACGGGCGCAGCGCTCCTCATGGCCTCGGTGCACGCGGCGCTTCACGCTCTCGCGGGCATCGGCGACCTGACCCTCGACGCACTGAGCGTCCGTCTGAACGAGATCGTCTACGAAAATACCGAGCTGAATCGTTACGTCACCGCTTTTTTCGCCTCCCTCGACGCAACGACGGGCGAGCTGAACTTCATCAATGCCGGCCATTGCTATCCTCTCCTGGTGAGGCAAGGCGGTGAGGTCGAGCGGCTGGTCGAGGGTGCGCCGGTGATCGGCCTTCTCCCCGAGATTCGGACGCGGCAAGGGCGCGTCTTCCTCGAGCCGGGAGATCTCGTCGTCATGTTCACCGACGGGCTCTCCGAGACCCGCAGTCCCGAGGGGGAGGAGTTCGAGGATGAAAGGATTATCGACCTCGCGACCCGACTCAGAGGCCGGCCGTCACGCGAGATCGTCGCCCAGCTGGTAAGCCGTGTTCGTGTCTTTGCGGCGGACGCCGGCTTGACGGATGATTTGACCTTGATGGTCGTGCAGCGGAACTGAAGGAAACAAAATGGTTTTGAAGCTGACGAACACGCTCGGCGGGCGGCTCGAGCCGTTCGAGCCCATCGAGCCGGGCCACGTGCGCATGTACACGTGCGGCCTCACCGTCTACAACCGGGGTCACGTCGGCAACTTCCGCACCTTCGTCTCCCAGGACATCCTCAGGCGCTACCTGCAATTCAAGGGATATCGCGTGACCCAGGTGACGAATTTCACCGACGTCGACGACAAGACGATCGAGGGCGCCAACGCGGCGGGAGTTCCCCTCCGCGAGTACACTCAGAAATTCATCGACTACTTCTACGAGGACTGCGATACGCTCGGCATTCAACGGGCCGAGCACTACCCGCGAGCCACCGACCCCGAATACATCGACGCCATGATCGAGCTCGTCCAGAAGCTGGAGCAACGGGGGCATACCTACCGCAGCAACGGGTCCGTCTATTTCAAGGTCGATTCGCTCGCCGATTACGGAAAGCTCTCTCGGATCGACGTCGCCGGGATGAAGGCCGGTGCCCGCGTGGATTCCGACGATTACTCGAAGGAGAACCTGCGGGACTTCGTTCTCTGGAAGGCACCGAGGGACGGCGAGCCTTTCTGGGATGCGCCGATGGGACCGGGTCGCCCCGGGTGGCACCTCGAGTGCTCGGCGATGGGTATGAAGCTTCTCGGTGAGACGTTCGATCTCCACGCGGGTGGAGTGGATCTGATCTTCCCGCACCACGAGAACGAGATCGCCCAGAGCGAAGGGGCCACGGGAAAACCGTTCGTCCGACACTGGATGCATACCGAGTTCCTGCTCGTCGAGGGCGAAAAGATGTCGAAATCGAAGGGTAACCAGTACACCGTTCGAGAGCTGGTGGACGAGGGCTTCTCCCCCATGGCCATCCGCTATCTGCTTCTTTCCGTCTATTACCGGCAGCAGCTGAACTTCACTCGCGAAGGACTGCGCCAGGCGGAGACCGCGATCCGCAGAGTCGATGATTTTCTCGATCGCCTCTCCGAGGTGATGCGGCCAGGAGACGCCTCGGAGGCGTCCCGAGAAGCGGCGAGGAGCGCTCTGGAGCGTTTCGAAGCGGCGATGGACGACGACCTGAACACTTCGGCGGCGCTCGCGGTGCTATTCGACCTCGTCAAGGGAGGGAACACGGCGCTTTCTTCGTCTACTATGACCAAGGGAGATGCCGATGCATTCCGCGGCGCCATCGAGCGCATGAATACTGTCCTTGGTGTTTTCGGCCAGGGCGAGAAGGTCGTTCTCGACCAGGAGGTCGAGAAGTTGATTGCGGCGCGGAACGAGGCGCGCGCGACTCGAGACTATGCGCGGGCCGACGCGATCCGCGGCGAGCTGGATTCTCGCGGCATCGTGCTCGAAGACACCTCCGCGGGGACGAGGTGGCGACGAAAATAGCCGACTTTCTGAGCTGGGTGCGGGATCGTGGGAGAACGAGCGACCTCGGTCGGCGCGGAGAAAACGTCGCCGCGCGAGAGCTCGAAAGACTAGGCTACGAAATCGTCGAACGGCGCTGGCGCTCGAAGCTCGGCGAAATCGACATCGTTGCCCGGGACGGAGAAACGCTGGTCGTCGTGGAAGTGAAGGCGAGATCGCGTGAGGACTACGGCCCGCCGGCGGACGCAGTGGACGCGGTCAAGCGGAGGAAGCTGGTCCGGCTCGCCAAGGCCTACCTCCAGGCCAGACGGCTCGGGGAGCCACAGGTGCGTTTCGACGTCGTGGGCGTGAGGTTTCCATCCGGGGAGGATCCGCGGGTCGAAGTCCTGCGGAATGCGTTCGGCGAGTAGGGCCTCGCCCCCGTTTTTGACAACGCGTTGCCCCTTTGGTACATATAACGGTTGCTTGATTCGCGGGCGGGAATAACTCAGTGGTAGAGTGCAACCTTGCCAAGGTTGAAGTCGCGGGTTCGAATCCCGTTTCCCGCTCCATTTGAACTCGCAGAACGGCTTCCCGACTCCGATTCCGGCGGCGTAGCCAAGTGGCCAAGGCGGAGGTCTGCAAAACCTCTATTCGGCGGTTCGAATCCGCCCGCCGCCTCCAACCGACGTGAAGAAATCCGCGAGGCGCCCTCCGATCCGACGCATCGCCATCAACACCGGTGGCGGCGATGCCCCGGGACTGAACGCGGTCATCCGCGCCGTCGTGGTCTCCGCTTGCCGCGACGGTTGGGAGTGCTACGGCATCCGGGACGGCTACAACGGTCTTCTCGCTCCCGAGCGCTACCCGAGAGGTGGTCTCATCCCGTTGACACCTTTCTCGGTGCGCGGCATCACCCCGCTCGGAGG
>DASPGQ010000042.1 GCA_035620555.1 Vicinamibacteria bacterium | reverse complement strand
CCGCTCCCGTCGAGGCGAACGCTCTCGATGTCCCAGTCGCCGGCCTCGTTCGGTCCCTGGCAGACGGCGAGCGTTCCATCCGAGGATATCGACGTGAGGTTGTAGCAAGGAGCGACGTCCTGGGCTTGGCCCGCGGCGTCGAGGTCCTGGCGGAAGATGCGCGCATCGGATTGGATGAACAAGGACTGACCGTCCGGGGCCCATACGCTCTGCCACCCCCCGGCCGTCGTCAGTCGCGTCAACGTCGCCGGGTCGGTGTCCAGAAGCCACACATCCGGAGGAGCATCCTGGGGCTCGAGACTCGCGGCGACGAGCTCGCCGTTCGGCGACAGCCGCGGGCTGGACCACGTGGCGCGCCTCCGGGGGCCGAGAGGCTGGGCCGTTCCCTCGCGATCGACCCACGAAAGCCCGGTCTCGGGCTTGGTCTGCCCGGAGACGTAGACGAGCGTGCCGTCGTCCGAGACGTCGTAGTAGGCCTCACCCGCACCGCCCTGACCCACGTTCTCCAGAACGGGCACGGGAGCGCCGCGGGTAGAAAGCCGCTCGAGATCGAAAGGCACCACGAAGAGGGTCCGCTCACGGGCGAAGAGAAGATGTCCGCTTTCCGTATAGCGGGGGAAGCTCCCATCCTCGATCAGGACCCGCGTCTCGCCCGTTTCGAGCGACAGAACCACGATGGAACGAGGCCCCGCTCGAACGGAGTCGAACAAGACGGCCTTCCCGCCGGGTAGAACGTGCGGCCAGGTCCACGCGGGCTCGTCCACGCCTTCGTCGAGCGACATCGTCGTCGACGGACCTCCGCCCTCGGAAATCCAGATGAGAAGCCCATCGATGGAGGCAAAGATACGCCCGTCCCGGGCCCAGGTCCCCCCCCTGTGATCCGCTCCTTCCATCTGTACTAGCGTCACCGGAGCGCCGCCGAGGATGGCCACTTTCTTGAGCTCGCGTCCGGCGGAGAATCCGATCCACTCTCCGTTCGGTGAGAAAAACGGCATGCGCCCGTTTCGCGTTCCGGCGATCGGCTCGGCCACGTCTCGATCGACGGGCCGCAGGAAGAGCTGCGCCTCTCCGTTGCGGACGCCCGCGTAGACGACTTTGCTCCCGTCGGGAGAGATAGCGACCAGCGGTCCTTCGATCCCTCCCACGAGAAACTCGTCGCCGGGAGGAAGGTTGATCGAAAAGCGCTGGACGGCGCGGGGCGCGGGAGTCGGTCGGACGAGCAGGAAGGACGCGAGCGCTCCCGCGAGAGCAGCGCCCGCGATGGCGAGAACCAGCGTGCGCGATTGCAGGCGTGATTCGGCAGCGGGCGGAGCGCTCAGGCTCTCTTCGAGCTCGAGCCCCGCGTCGGCGATGTCGTGAATCCGTCGATCCGGGTCTTTCTCCAGGCACTTCTTCATCAATCGACGCAGCGCTCGGGGGGGGCCGGGTGGAAGCGCCGACCACTCCGGCTCCCGCTGCAGGACTTTCGAGAGCACGTCGGCGACCGTTTCTCCATCGAAGGCTTTCCGTCCCGCGAGGACCTCGAAGAGACAGCATCCGAACGCCCAGATATCGGTCCTCTTGTCGACCGTCTTTCCTCGCGCCTGCTCCGGGCTCATGTAGGACGCCGTGCCGAGGATCGCGCCGAGCGCCGTGTTCCTGGTGAGCGTCGGGGAGTGCGAAGCGCTTTCACCCGACGGGCCCCCGTCGGCTTCGGCGAGCTTCGCGAGACCGAAGTCCAGAATCTTGACCTTCCCGTCCGGCGTGATCTTGACGTTCGCGGGCTTGAGGTCCCGGTGCACGATGCCCTTGGCGTGGGCGGCCCGAAGCGCATCGGCGATCTGCCGGAAGAGCGCGACAACCTCTTCGAGCGAGAGCCGCCCAAGGGCGAGCCGTTCGCCGAGCGTCTCCCCCTCGACGAGCTCCATCACGAGCGCGGGCTTCCCCTCGGTCTTCTCGAGCCCGTGAAGAGTCGCGATGCCCGGGTGGTTCAGCGATGCGAGGAGCTTGGCCTCTCGCTCGAAACGGGCGAGGCGCTCGGCGTCTGAGGCGAACTCCTCCGGGAGTACTTTTATGGCTACGTCGCGGTCGAGCTTGGTATCCCGCGCCCGGTAGACCTCACCCATTCCGCCTTTGCCGATGGGCACGGTGATCTCGTACGGACCAAGCCGGGTTCGGGGGGCGAGCGGCATCAGCGAAATCTAGTCTTTCCAATCGGAACAAGCAATCCTTTCGTCGTAATCGGCGAGTGCTTCGTCTCAGTTATACTTATGTTTATGAGCACCGTAGCCGAACGTCTGCGAGAGGAGAGTCGCGAGCGCCTTCGGAAGATGACACCCGCCGAGCGGCTCGCCGAAGCTCTCGTTCTCGGCGAGCGAGCCATCGATGCCTACGCGGAGGCACACGGCATCGATCGGGTCGCTGCGCGGCGACGCCTCGAAAGCTCGGGCCAGGCCGGTCGCCGGCCGTCGCGCGTGATGCGCGGAATCATCGAATGAGTCTTTTTAGCGACGTGGTCGCTGTCCTCGAGCGGGCGGGGATCGACCATGCTCTCATTGGCGCGGCGGCCATGGCCCTTCATGGCGTTAGTCGCGCGACCGCCGATATCGATTTGTTCACGGTGGACGAAAACTCACTGCAGAAAACACTCTGGGACGAGCTCGAACAAAACGGCGCCACGCTCCGGCTGCTGAAGGGAGACTTCGATGATCCTCTTGCCGGTAGTGTTCGAATCTCCGTTCCCGGCGAGAGAACCGTGGATGTCGTCGTCGGGCGCTACGCCTGGCAGGCGGATATCATCGGATCCGCAGAGCCCATGTCCCTAGGCGAAGTCACCGTCAAGGTGGCGCGCCCGGCCGGTCTAGTGCTTCTCAAGCTCTACGCTGGAGGCCCGAAGGATGCGTGGGACGTACAGTCTCTTTTGGAAAGCCACGAACGAGCCGATGCTATCAAATCGGAGGTAGATCGGTCGGTGTCTCGACTCCCTGCCGAATGCGGTAGGCTCTGGAAGCGGATGCTCGAAGAGAGGTGATCGTCGCAGTCGAGAGATGCGTCTCCCACGTCAACGCGCGACACTCAGTTGCTGCTGGGAACCAGGCGCTTCAGCTCTTCATGCCAATTGAGGACGACGAGGAGCTCCGTCGTGGGAGCTTCGACTTCCTTGACCCTCAGGAAGCGCTCGCCATCGGGGGAGATATCGTAGTTTCCGAAGTACGGCGTTGCGATCACCGTTTCGGGATTGCCGAAGGTGAAGTCGTCGCCGATTTGGACCGGCACGGACATCAATTTGCCATCGGTGGATTCATAGAACAGCTCGCGCCCGTTCCGCGCCCAACGCGGGTTGCGCCCGCCGTCTCGCGAGATCTGCCAGCTTCCGTCCTCGATGTTCGGGAACGGTCGGACGTAGATCTCGTATCGGCCGGACTCGTCGGATGCGAAGGCGAAGAACCGCCCGTCGGGCGCAAACGTGGCGTCTGTTTCGTTGAACTTCGAATGAAGGAGGGGCCGCGGGTCTCCTCCTTCCGGGAACGCGACGAGCGACACATCCAACAATTCGGAGTCGTCGCGTTCCTCGATCAAGAGCGATGTCCCGTCGGGGGAAAGGGAGAGCGGTATTTGATGCCGCGCTCCCTTCGTGAGGCGGGCGGCCTGACCCGTACCGAGGGCGGACTTCACGAAGACGCTGCCTTCCCTTGCCTCGTGGGAGTGGAACACGATCTGCCGACCGTCCAGCGTCCAAATCGGGGCGTTGTCGAGTTGGGGATGGAACGTGAAGCGCGTGAGCGTCTCTCGGGCAAAATCGAACATCCAGATGTCGGACTCTTCGTCGTTCAGAGCGAGGGCGACGCGGCTCCCATCGGGAGAGATGCTAGGGTAGCCATAATCCCGCGGCGGGGCTTTCAGGGCCTCCTCTCTTCCGTCGCGACCGACCCAAACGAGCGTGCGGCGGGACTCGACTCCTATCGATTCCGCATAGGCCAGGGCGCCGGTGTCCGAAACGCTGAAATACGCGGCGGCAGAGTTTGCCAAAGCGACGCGGACACCCTCGGCCATGGGCACGGGACCGCCCGTCACTTCGAGCCGGTCCACATCGAAGGGCACGGCCATGAGGGTTCCATCCAGGACGTAGAGGAGGTGCCCCGAGGCGACATAGCGGGCATCTCTCCCGCGCTCGACCACGACCTTTCTCTCACCCGTCTCGAGCGAGTGGATGACGACCTGTGCGTCGTCCCAGTTGGCACCGTCCCCGAGGGTGAAGAGCACGCCCTTTCCCCCAGGCAACACCTGCGGGCCGTGGGCGATTTTTCCCGTTCCATCCGTGGCCACGAAAACCTCGGCCATCCCTCCGCTGGCGGCCACGCGAAAGATGCCAGACGTCTGGCCGAACACCATCGTGCCGTCGGGCGCCGAACGCCCAGACGTCCGCCCTCTTGTCGACGCGCTTTCCCTTCGCTTGCTCCGGGCTCATGTAGGGTGCGGTCCCGAGAATTACGCCGATCTGCGTGCCCTGCCTCGTGAGGGTCGGCGATTGCGACAGCTCATTGTCCGCACCGCCCGGCGCCTCATTCACGAGTGCTTTGGCGAGCCCGTAGTCGAGCACCTTCACGGTGCCGTCGTCTTTCACCTTAACGTTCGCAGGCTT
>DASPGQ010000041.1 GCA_035620555.1 Vicinamibacteria bacterium | reverse complement strand
CCTGGTGGAATTCGTCGCGCCGCGATTCGAGCTCGAGATGGTGGTGGCACCGGAGGCTGTCAAGCACCGGCTCCGTCAGGACGTGACGCTCTTCAAACAGGGACAGCTCGGAGCCCTTCCCATGGGGTATCTGCTCTGCGGCGTCATCGGAACGGGAAAGACCTTCACCGCCACCTGCTTCGCGGGAAGCCTGGGCATTCCCGCCATCGTCTTCAAGAACCTTCGGAGCAAGTGGGTGGGAAGCTCGGAGGGCAATCTCCAGAAAGTCCTCTCGGTGATCAAGGCGCTCGGCCCGGTCGCGGTCGTCGTCGACGAAGCCGACGCGGCTCTCGGAACACGCTCATCGGGTGGCGATTCGGGTACCTCGAGCCGAATGTTCGCGATGATCTCGTCCCTCATGAGCGACACAAGCTATCGAGGCCGGATTCTGTGGATGCTCCTCACCTGCCGGCCGGATCTTCTGCCCGTCGATCTGAAACGGCAGGGGCGGTGCGAGGTCCACATTCCTCTCTTTCCACCGGAGACTCAGGAAGCGCGGAAAGAGATGTTTCTCGCCGTGGCGCGCAAGAGTGGTGTCACCATCGACGAGGCCGACGTTCCTCCCCTTCCCGAGGGCCTGACCGGGGCCGATATCGAGGGATTGTTCGTGCAGTCGCTCCGCTCGGCCGCCCTCGAGAGCGATCAGACGCCCGGCGCCGAGCACATCCGTCGAGCGCTCGTTCACTTTCGCACGCCGGAATACGGTCTCGAAAAGGAGCTCCAGCTGCTCGTCGCCATCAGGGAATCCACCGATGCCGAGTTCGTTCCCGAGCCCCTTCGCGAGCGCTATGCGACGCCCGAGAAAGCGGTCACCCTCGAGCACCGGATCCAGGAGATCTCGGCTTTGCTTCGACAATGAAAGACGGTCCCGCCCTTCGATCGGTGAAGCGTATCGCGCTCATCCTCTTCGACCTCAGACTCAGACTCCACCGAGCCACCGCACGGAGGGCGGGCGACATCCGCTACGAGCTTGGTGGTGCCTGCGCTCGCTCGGGACAATGCTGCGAGGCGCCGGCAATCCAGGTGGGGAAGCTCACCTGGTACGTCCCGCTATTTCGCAAGCTCTTCCTGTGGTGGCACGAGCGCGTCAACGGCTTCCTTCTCGAGGGACGCGACCGAGCGTCGCGGGCATTTGTCTTCCGCTGCTCCCATTACGAACGGGAATCGAGACGCTGCGACTCGTACGATTCCCGCCCGGGGATGTGCCGGGACTATCCACTGGTTCTCCTCGAGCAAGCCAACCCCCTGCCTTTCGAGCGCTGCGGATTCAAGGTTCTGGCTCTCAATCGAGAGAAGCTGCTGCGCGCGCTTCAAATGCAATCCCTGGAGCCCCACCAAATGGAGAAGCTCAGGAAGGGGCTCAACCTCGAATAGACCGCCGAAGAGGATCTTGCCAAGGCACGCCCGGCGCGTTAACCTTGAAGTAGTACCCGACAGTCGATGTTTCCCGGGGGCTCATGCGGAAGCTCAAGATCAAACGCCATATAGCAGCTGGCCTTCTCGTCTGGGTGCCGCTCGTCGTCACGTTCTTCTCGCTTCGATTCGTGATCAACGTGATGGACAAGACGCTGCTGCTCATTCCTGCGCCATTCAGACCCGATAACCTCCTCGGCTTCCACATACCGGGGCTGGGGGTCATCCTCACGTTCACTCTTCTGCTGGTGACCGGCTCGCTCGCCGCGAACATCCTGGGGAGACGCTTCCTCGACGCCTGGGAACGCTTTCTCGCCCGGATACCGCTCGTCAGCTGGGTCTATTCCGGAGTGAAGAAGGTCGCGGAGACCTTGCTGTCCCCGAACGGCCAGTCCTTCCGCAAAGTCCTTCTCCTCGAATACCCCCGCAAGGGGCTCTGGAGCCTCGCGTTCCAGACGGCGAGCGCTCTCGACGAGGTCCAGGCGCGCACCGAGAAAGAGGTCATCTGTGTCTTCGTGCCGACGACACCGAACCCCACCTCGGGGTTCATTCTCATGGTCCCGCGGGACGAGGCCATCGAGCTCGACATGAGCGTTGACGAAGCCCTCCGGATGATCATCTCGCTCGGAGTCGTCGTTCCCGAATGGCGCCGGCGGCACCTCGTTCCCGTGCCGCAGACGGCGGAAGAAGTGACGGTGCCCTAGCCGGGAGTGATGACGCGCCACCGGGCGTCCTACGATGACGCCGGGCTTCTCTCCGAGGTGCTCGACCTCCTATCCACGGTATTTCCTTTTTTCCGTGAGCAGGAGCAGGCTGCGCGACGCCTTGGCCTGCGGTGGGAGAGCTGCAGCACGCCGTTCGTCTACCGTCGCCAGGGTTGCGTCGTGGCGCACGTCGGCCTGCTCGAGATGCCTCTTCAGATGAACGGCAGAAGGACCACGGCGGGAAGCGTGCACGGGGTAGCCACCCATCCCGAGCTCCGGCGACGGGGATACTTTCGTTCCCTCATGGAGGAGCTTCTCGGCTGGTGCGACGAGAGGTACGAAACCCTCCAACTCTGCACCGCCAATCCGGAGTATTTCGAGAGCTTCGGCTTTCGGATCGTCGAGGAGCACCATTTCGTCAGCACCGCAGAGGCGTCCGTGAGCTCGCGACCCACGGTCACCCTGAATGATCCAGCGTTGCTTGGGAAACTTCTGGAACGCCGGGAGCCCGTATCGAACCGGTTGGGGGTTTTCGACCGCAACGTTTTTCTCTTCAACGAGGCGCGACACCGTCTCGTCTATTGCGAGGAGCTGCAAACGGTGCTGTCGTGCGACCTCGACGCCGGCCGGCTCGTCGTATGGGACGTGGTCACCCCCGAGCTCCCATCCTTCTCCGATCTTCTGGGAATGGTCGCAAACCCGTTCGACACCGTCGAGGTTCACTTCGCGCCCGATCGGCTCGGGGCCGAGCTCGAGCCGGTCCCCGAATCGCGCGAGGAGGACGTTCTCATGGTCCGCGGCCCGTATCTTCCGGACGGTCTTCCTTTCAAGCTACCCGCGACCGCCCGGTGTTAGCCGCGGCGCTTGAAAGAGGCCACCGCAGGAACTACCATTTTGTTATGGCGTTCGTGGAAGCGAACGAAGAGCGTAACATTCGCCGCGGAGACACCCTCAACCGATTCTTGGACGATCGAGCCTAGACACTGACCACACTGCAGACCCGAATTGTCGCACCGGTGCTTGCCTTGTGCCTGATGGGATGTCCTGCCGAAGACGGCCCCTCCCCTAGCCTCGCAATTCTCAACGCGCGGGTCTGGACGGGCAACCCCTCCGATCCTTGGGCGGAGGCCATCCTCGTTGGCGGCGAGAGGATCCTCGCCGTCGGCTCGAGCTCCGAGGTGCGCGCCCGACTGGGGGGAGCCAGGGTGGTCGATGCGACCGGTCGGTTCGTCACTCCCGGTTTCATCGACAGCCATGTTCACTTTCTCGATGGCGGCTTCCGACTCGCGTCGGTCCAGCTTCGCGATGCTTCGAGTCCCGAGGAGTTCACCCGTCGCATCGCAGAATTCGCCGCAGCGGCGCCCCCGGGATCCTGGATCCTCGGCGGGGACTGGGATCACCAACTGTGGGGCGGAGACCTCCCCGAGCGCCACTGGATCGACGAGGTCACGCCCGAGAACCCCGTGTGGGTCCATCGGCTCGATGGTCACATGGCGCTGGCTAACCGCCTCGCTCTCGAAGCGGCCGGCGTCACTCGCGATACCGCGGACGTCGAAGGAGGATCGATTGAGCGCGACGAAGACGGCGAGCCCACCGGCATTCTCCGGGACAACGCCATGGATCTCGTCGGGGACGTAGTGCCCCCTCCCGACGAAGCGATGACTGCCCGGGCGCTCGAGGCGGCCATGGGCTACGTCGCGCAACGGGGCGTGACGACGGTCCATCACATGGGAACGTGGGACGACCTTGCCGCCTTCCGGCGTGCTCGGGAAAAGAATGCTTTGACGACCCGAATCTACGCCGCCGTTCCCCTTGCGAGCTGGGAACGACTCCGAGACTTCGTGGCCGCGGAAGGCCGGGGGGACGAATGGCTGCGGTACGGAATGCTCAAAGGTTTCGTCGACGGCTCCCTCGGCTCCCATACCGCGGCATTCCACGCGCCCTACGACGACCAGCCTGCCGATCGCGGTTTCTTCGTGAATGGCGAGGAGGATCTGTACGAATGGATATCGGGCGCGGATGCCGCCGGGCTTCACGTCGCCGTTCACGCGATCGGCGACCGCGCCAATGAGACGCTTCTCGACATCTTCGAGCGCGTTTCCCGGGTGAACGGCGAGCGCGACCGCCGATTCCGCGTCGAGCACGCCCAGCACCTCAGGAAGGAAGACATTTCGCGTTTCGCCCCGCTCGGCGTCATCCCCAGCATGCAGCCCTACCACGCCATCGATGATGGCCGGTGGGCGGAGAAGGTGATCGGACCCCTGCGCATTCGAACGACCTACGCGTTCAAGAGCCTCCTCGAGGCGGGTGCGGATCTCGCATTCGGAAGCGACTGGTTCGTCGCTCCGCCCACACCTCTCGAAGGTATCTATGCGGCCGTGACACGCCGAACGCTCGATGAGGCCAATCCCGATGGGTGGGTCCCGGAGGAAAAGATCGGAGTCGAAGACGCGCTCACGGCTTACACGCGCGCGGCCGCCTACGCTTCCTTCGAGGAGGGGAACCGCGGCATGTTGAAGCCGGGATATCTCGCCGATTTCACGGTCATCGATCGCGATCTCACCGCCGTCGAGCCAGAGGAAATCCGCACCGCTCGCGTCGTGATGACCGTGGTCGCGGGTCGAGTCGTTCACGAGAACTAGCCCCCTTCCAAGCACAAAGGAGAAGCAAGCCCCATGAGCGAATACGTAGCCACCCTCATGTCGGAGGTCAAAGCCAAGAACCCGGCGGAGCCCGAATTCCACCAGGCGGTCCAGGAGGTCGTCGAGTCACTCGAGCTCGTCCTCGACCGGCATCCCGAGTACCGTAGCGCCAAGGTGCTCGAGCGCATCATCGAGCCCGAAAGAGTGGTGATGTTCCGAGTTCCCTGGATGGACGACCAGGGCGAGGTGTGCATCAACCGAGGCTTTCGAATCGAGATGAACAGCGCCATTGGTCCCTACAAGGGAGGCCTGCGTTTCCATCCGTCGGTCGATTTGGGTGTCCTCAAGTTCCTCGCGTTCGAGCAGGTCTTCAAGAACTCCCTCACCACACTCCCCATGGGCGGAGGCAAGGGAGGATCGGACTTCGACCCGAAGGGCAAGAGCGATCATGAGGTGATGCGGTTCTGCCAGAGCTTCATGACCGAGCTCTACCGGCATATCGGACCGAATACCGACGTCCCCGCGGGTGACATTGGCGTGGGTGGCCGCGAGATCGGCTTCCTGTTTGGCCAATACAAGCGGATCGCTAACGAGTTCACCGGCGTCCTGACCGGCAAAGGCACGAACTGGGGCGGTTCGCTCATTCGTCCCGAGGCCACGGGTTACGGCGCGGTGTACTTCGCCGCCGACATGCTGGAGACGAAAAACGAGACCCTTCAGGGCAAGACCTGTCTCGTTTCTGGAAGCGGCAACGTGGCGCAGTACACCGTCGAGAAGCTCAATCAGCTCGGCGCCAAGGCCGTGACCCTCTCCGATTCGAGCGGATACATCTACGACCCCGAGGGCATCGACGACAACAAGCTCGCGTTCGTGATGGAGCTCAAGAACGTGCGCCGCGGGCGGATCAAGGAGTATGCGGAAAAGTACAAGAGCGCCGTCTACACTCCGGAAGACCCCGCAGCAGACCAGAACCCGCTCTGGAATCACACCGCCAGTTGCGCCTTCCCCAGCGCGACGGAGAACGAGATCAACGGCAAAGATGCCGATAACCTCCTGGCCAATGGTGTGTACGTCGTTTCCGAGGGCGCCAACATGCCGTCGACGCCCGATGCGGTGGAGCGCTTCGTGGACCGGCGTATTCTTTTTGGCCCGGGCAAAGCGGCCAACGCTGGCGGCGTCGCGGTTTCCGGCCTGGAGATGGCTCAGAACAGCATGCGCTACAGCTGGACCCGCGAAGAGGTGGACCAGAGGCTACAGATCCTGATGAGGAGTATCCACGCCGCCTGCGTGGACGCCGCGGAGCGATTCGCCACGCCGCACAACTACGTGAACGGCGCCAACATCGCTGGCTTTCTCAAGGTGGCGGATGCGATGCTGGATCAGGGGCTGGTGTAGCTTACCGGCCTCCGTGCTGGCCGTTAGTGCGTCAAATACGCAAAGACGTTG
>DASPGQ010000040.1 GCA_035620555.1 Vicinamibacteria bacterium | reverse complement strand
TTCACGCTCCTCGGGGTCGAGCCGTTCCTGGGACGGTTCTTCACCCGTGACGACGACGAGCGGGTGGTCGTTCTTTCTCACGCGCTCTGGCGCCGGGAGCTCGGCGGCGAGCCAAGCTGGATGGGCCGGAGCATTCGCCTCGACGGCGAAGAGTATCTGGTGCTCGGCGTCATGCCGCCGGAATTTTTCTTCCCACCGTTCTGGGCGACGGAGGCGAAGTTCTGGGCGCCTCTGCGATTCAGCGAAGAGGCCCAGGCCAATCGGCGCTCTCAGTTCCTACGTGTCTTCGCCCGCCTCGCCCCCGGTCGAACCATCGAAGAGGCGAGGGCAGAGCTGGATGTTCTGGCGCGGCGGATCGAGACCCTCTATCCGGAGACCAACACTCACGCCGGAATCAATATCGAGCCGGTGCGCGAGCCCGCAGTCGGTGGACGGCGCATGGCGTACGGGGTTCTTCTAGGCGCCGTGGGCTGGGTTCTCGCGATCGCCTGCGCGAACGTGGCGAACCTGTTGCTCGCGCGCTCAATCGGTCGCGAGCGAGAGATGGCCGTCCGATTGGCGATCGGAGCGAGCAGGCGGCACCTCGTTCGACAGGTCCTGACGGAGAGCCTGGTGCTCTCCTCGTTCTCCACACTCGCGGCGCTGGCGCTTTTGGCAATTGTCTTCGGAGGAAGTCCTCGACTGAGTCAGGTAACGCCGTTTCCCGTTGAGATCCGCCTGGACCCCGCGGTTCTTGGCTTCGCTCTCGTGGTGTGTGTGGTAGCCGCGGTACTCTTCGGCGCGGCGCCGGCGCTCCAAGCCGCGCGATCGGGATTCGACCTCCGGCTGCGCGGAGCGCTTTCCCGTCGCGACGCCTCCCTCCGCTCCGGTCTCGTCGTCGCCGAGGTCGCTCTCGCGCTCGCGCTTCTGATCGTGGCCGCCGCTCTCATGCGAAGCTTCATCCACCTGAACCGCTTCGATCCGGGTTTCCGAAGAGACAATCTCCTGACGTGGGATATCTCCCTTACGGGCACATCCCATACCGACGCCGAGCGCCAGCGCGTATTGATCGAGTCGGTTCTCGAGCGCGTTCGGTCGGACGCCTCGGTCGCCGAGGCGAGCTTCGTGAATCATCTTCCCATCGGAGGGGACCTGTGGCGAACCCCCTTCACCGTGGATGGGCTCTCAGAGGATGCGCGAGCCGCTCATCGAACCATCAGTCCCGGCTACTTCCAAACGCTGGGAATTCCGATCCTCGCGGGGCGAGGCTTCGATGGACACGACCGCGACGATACGGCCCCGGTAGTCGTCATCAATCAAACGCTGGCGGAGCGCTACTTTGGCAGTGAAAGCCCGATCGGTCGAGAAATCACCATCGGCACGAGTGACCGGGCCACGGTGGTCGGTGTCGCCGGCGACGCGCGTCAGTGGGCGCTCACCGATCCGGTTCGGCCCGAGATCTACTTCCCCTACAACCAGAATCCCTCGGCCTGGTGGCTCCAGACCACGCTCGTCGTTCAGAGCGGCGCGCCACCCGACCAGGTCGAGCAGCGGCTGCGTGCGGTTATCGCCGAGCTCGATCCGAGGCTTCCGGTCACACGGGGTCGGACTCTCGAGTCGATTCTGTCGTCGAGTCTCGCCCAGCCAAGGCTCCATTTCGTGATGATGGCGCTCTTCGCCCTGGTTGGGCTTTCGCTCAGCGTCGCTGGAGTCTACGGAGTCATCGCTTTCGCGGCACAGAGACGACGTCGCGAGATCGGCTTGCGGATGGCGCTCGGGGCGAGTCCGGGAAAGATACGAAAAATGGTGCTCGGAAATGGGTTGGCCCTCATCGGGGCGGGCGTTCTCATCGGCACGGTCGTGGCGGTCGCCACGGGAAATGTTCTCGAGGGTCTGGCTCATGGCGTGAGCGTCTCCGATCCCACGACCATCCTTCTCGCCGCCGGGCTCATGTTGACGGTGGGAGTCGTAGCGAGTGCCGTCCCCGCGTGGCGAGCGAGCGCTCTCCCTCCCATCCAGACCCTCCGCGAGGATTGAACCTCGTCCATGACTTCGCGATAGAATTCGTCATCTTCACTATGGACGAGAGCTCGGGAGCTTGCGGTCGATAGCGACTCGAGCTCGATTGGCACGCTCGGGCCTCAGGAGTCTGATCGCCTCCCTGGCGCTGACGAATGCGCTCATTGCGGGCCAGCTCGAGCCACCCGCGATCGAGGAGATGACGATCGATCTCTGGCCCGAGTACGACCGGCCGGCGACGCTCGTCATGTATCGCTTTCGCGTCGCTTCCGGCGCGGACACGAGCACCCCGGTAACGATCCCGATCCCTGCCTCGGTCGACGAGCCCCATGCCGTTGCCTGGCGAGACGACAAGGGCGCCCTGTTCGTCGCCGACTACACGCGGAGGCTCGAGGGCGATCGCACGCTCATCCAGGCCCGGCTGGGGAGTCTCGAAGGACAGCTCGAGTTCTATGGAGATCTCGAGCTCGACGGGACGGCGAGGATGTTTCGCTTCAGGTGGCCGGGCGGCGTCCCGATCGGCTCACTCTCATTTCAGATTCAGCAACCCGCTGGCGCCAGGGAGTTTCGCATTCTGCCCGAGCCGACGCGGACGACGGTGGGGCAGGACGGGCTCACGTACGCGCGTGTCGATCTGGGGGCGCAAGCCGTCTCGTCGACTCCGGAGATCGAGATTCGGTACCGAAAAGACTCGCCGGGACTCACCGACCCCGCTCCGCCCGCGGCAGACACACCGTCGCCTCCCGAAAGGAGCACGTTCTCGCCCTGGCTCTTCGGGTTAGGAGGGCTCCTCGCGGGCGCCGGAGCGGCCTGGCTCGCCTGGTCTTTTCTGGGCTCGCCCTCGCGATCACCGGCGAAGGCCTCCGAGAAGAGAGTAGCCAAAGGCCGCG
>DASPGQ010000039.1 GCA_035620555.1 Vicinamibacteria bacterium | reverse complement strand
AGTGCGTTCAACTGGCGGAAGACCTCTTCGGAGTCCGCCCCGGGTGCGACACCCAGAGCGACCGCGTCGAGGTCACAGGTGAGATCCGCCCGGTAGTTGCCGGCGCCGTCGATCACGACGACCGTGTAAGTGAACTCGAGGTCATGGGCGAGAAGCAACCAAAACAAGACGAGCACTGGTGGTGGATCAGGGTCGACGGCCGGCGACGCCGTCCAAGCGCCCGCTCACGACACTCGATGCGAGCCCGGCCCCGAGTGCGGACTTCAACCAGACGGCCGCAAGAAACGCGGTCGCCACCATCCCTCCGACCATGGCGAGCCAGACCCACTCCACGGGTTTGTGCAGGTGGAATACGAACAGGTAGGCGAGCGGACCGCTCAAGAGCACGACGCGCAGTAACGAAAGCACGAACATGGGGCTCCCCTGTCCCATTCCCTGCAGCACGCGCCCCACCAGCATCACCATCGCCACGAACGGATAACCGAACACCGCCACCCGGAGGTATCCCGTGCCGATTTCGGTGATGCGCGGGCTCTCCGAGAAGACGCCGACGAGCGAGGGCGCCAGAACGAAGAACAAAGTCCCCATCGCGAGAGCGACCCCGATGGCGCGCGACAGAGCGTAAATCACCGTTCCCCTTACCAGGTCGATCCGGCTCGCCCCGGAGAACATCCCTGTGAGCGTCAGAGTGCTCGCGGAGATGGCAACGATGGGCAACAGCACGATGTGGTCGATGCGCATCCCGACCTGGAAGGCCGCCACCGTCTCCTCCGAATACTCGATCAGCAATCGATTGAATACCGCGCCGCCGATCGCGATGACGATGAAGGAAAAGGACGCCGGGGCTCCGATACGAAAGATGTCGACGAATAGACTTGCGCTGGGGCGAAAATTCTCGAGCTCGAAATTGACGTATGCGTGATCCCTGAAGAAAAGGAAGTACACGAAAACCAGGGCCGGCACCGCCTGGCTCAAAACCGTCGCCCAGGCGGCACCTTTCACCCCCAATCCGAGAGAGAAGATGAACACGGGATCGAGCGCGATGTTCAAGAGCGTTCCCGCGCCCTGGATCATCATCGGGGTCTTGGTGTCCCCTTCGCCGGAAAGAATGGAACGGAAGAAAACCGACATCACGACGAAGACATAACCCATGGCGATGACAGAGAAATAGTCCCACGCCAACGACATGAGGGAAGCGGGTACGCCGAGGGCTGCGAGAAGAGGACGTCCCCAGAGGAGAGCGACCACGGTGAACAAAATCGAAAGCAGGAGCCCCAGGGCAACGGCATGCTCCGCACTCGAGTCTGCCAGGCGCTTGTCCCGGGCGCCGATGTAACGAGCGATGACCGCCGTAACTCCGGTGCCGAGGCCGAATACGACGCCGAGCCCGAGGAACACGAGAGGCATGTTGAAAGCGAGGGCGGCCAGAGCCTCCGCGCTCACCTGGCCCACAAAGTACATGTCGGCGAGCATGTAAGCGGTCTGGAGCCCCATCCCCGCCATCACCGGAACGGAAAGCTGCCAGAGCGCCCGACGGGGTTGCTCGATGAATGCGTCGAGCCGAGAGGTCTTCGTCACGTCAAGCCGGCTCGGGCGCGGGAGGCGGAATCATGTAGGTCACGACTGGGTAGTATGAGTCCCCTTCCGGTCGAGCGCAAAGGACAGATCCTAACCGGGACACGAGGGAGGTTCCCTCTCCCGTTTTTCGTCTTCTAGGGACGAACACCGAACGCCCGGGATCGGGAAACGAAGCTGGGCCCGATGCCGCGCGAAATTTCGACGACCCAGCGACTGCAAGTATCAGGAGGTTTGTCCAATGAGCTCGAGCTTCGTTGCGCTGAAATGGAAAGGGGCAGTCATCGGCCTATTGACAATGGCGAGCGCTACGCTCGCCGGTGGGGGCGGGCGGCGTCACTCCGAGTCTGGAGAAAGAATCCGAGCGGCCGAAGTGGACTGTGAGTTCGGCGCCATCACCGTCCGGGGCACGTTTCGGGACCCCGAGCGGATCATCGTGGCGCTCGACACCGGAGATCCATCAGGACCGGTCGAGCTGGCGCCGATAGATGTCTCCGTGCCAGATACTGTGATCGTCGCGCTCCCGACCTCGTGCGAGCCACCCGGGACTTATCGTCTGAGCGTGGGACGTCTCGACGATGAGGACGGAGATGCGAACGAAAAGGGAGACGGCACCGCTCCTTTTGGGAGTTGGCGCTCGGTTCGGTTTTTTAGCAGCCTGGACGTCACGCTGGGAACGGTCGGGCCCGAGGGACCTGAGGGACAGCCGGGTCCTCAGGGGCCGGATGGCATGCCCGGGCTCGACGGGATGGATGGAACCGATGGGGCTCCCGGTTTGAGCTGCTGGGACCTCGACCAGAACCTGATCTGCGATCCTACGCAGGAAGACAGAGACGGTGACGGGACGTGCACCCCTGTCGACTGTATCGGTCCCCAAGGCCCTCAGGGGGAGCCGGGAGCACCAGGCGCGGTGGGTCCGGAGGGACCTCGCGGGCCATCCGGTAACGACGGCGCGGACGGAGCACTCGGACCCGCGGGGCTCAGCTGCTGGGACGCCAACGCGAACCGCTCGTGCGACCTTGCCGAGGAGGACGTCGACGGCGATGCGACCTGTTCGGTCTTGGACTGCGTCGGACCTCCCGGCCCGGCGGGGCCAGAGCCAGCCTTCTTCGGGCAGAGCTGCGCGGTTGGCGAGATGGTTTCCGGATTCGACGCGTTGGGTAACATCGTCTGCTCGATCGTCTCCGATACTCCGCAGCCCGTCTGCACCGACGCCGACGGCGATGGCTTCTTCGCCGAAATCGAAGGATGCGGAACCACGGACTGCCGAGACAGCGATCCGTCAGTCTTTCCGGGCGCTCCGGAGGTCTGCGGCGATGGGATCGACAACGACTGTGATGGGCTGATCGACGAAGGGTGTGCGAGCCCCGACTTGACGATCTCCTCCGTGGACTATCCCGTCATCGCTCACGGTGGCAACCTGGTAATTGCCGGCGATGGGCTCGGCGATGTCGTCGACGTGACGATCGGAGGAATAAGCCAAATCTTCTCCGTTACCTCGGAGACGGAGATCGAAGTGACCGCGCTCTTGGACTCGACCCCGAGCGGAGCCCAGGATCTCGTCGCCACGACGAACGGGGGAAGCAGCAACCCGTTCCCGGTAACGGTCGTTCACCTCGTCATCAACGAGGTCGACGTCGATCAGGTCGGAACGGATACGGCCGAGTTCGTGGAGGTCTCATCGGGTGTGGCCGATACCGATCTCTCCGGTTACGTAGTCGTTCTCCTGAACGGTTCGACCGATACGTCGTACGGTGCTTTCGCGCTTCAGGCAGCGACGAGCATCGATGGGCTCCTGTGGGTGGGTCCCGACGGCCTCACGCCCGAACCCCAGATCGCCTTCTCGTCCCCGGAAAACCAAATGCAGAACGGCGCCGACGCCGTGGCGCTGTACCAGGGCGCTGTCGAGGATTTTCCCAACGGGACGCCGGTCACGACCGAGGGCCTTCTCGACGTGCTGGTTTACGGCACGAGCGACCCGGCGGACTCGGGGTTGCTCGACGGGGCGTTCGGAATTGGCAACCCGGCCGCGACTCAGGTCGACGAGGACGCGAACGGGTCGAAGGACACCCAGTCGATGCAGCGGTGCGACACCGCCCGTCTCGAC
Organism: Vicinamibacteria bacterium; assembly: GCA_035620555.1. Taxonomy (NCBI): domain Bacteria; kingdom Pseudomonadati; phylum Acidobacteriota; class Vicinamibacteria; species Vicinamibacteria bacterium. Next base: position 65 of record DASPGQ010000039.1, on the reverse strand, counting down.
GGCCGCTTGTGGGTCGTCAGCGAGCCCACGGCGGGAGCGACCAACTCTTGCGAAAGTTGAACGGA
>DASPGQ010000038.1 GCA_035620555.1 Vicinamibacteria bacterium | reverse complement strand
CCGCGCGGGGACGGCTTCATCGGCGACTACGTCGAGGACGGCAAGGGTCGGCCGAATGGGACACTCGAAGGAAAGAGACTCATCCGCGCCGACCGAAATGTCCTCCACGTACTTGCCGGTCGCGTGTTTGACCTCGAGACGATGCTCGCCGGCGCACACCCGGTTCAGATCGACGGGGGTATTACCTCGCAGCTCGCCGTCGAGAAAGACCTGAGCATCGCTCGGATTGCTGGTCACACTGATCCGCCCGATGGACTCCTCGAGCTTGACGATCTGTGCCGTGTAGTCGCGAGGCTCGGCCGCTTCGAAAGGAAACTCGACCGAACGATAGCAGTCGAGCCGCAGCTCGATCTCGTGCCGACCGAGCGGGAGCGCGTCGAGCTCGAACGGGGCCGAGAGGCGTGCCGGATCGAATCCCGGGGGCATGAAGCTGCGCAGATCCGGCGGCAGGGCGCCGGAGGTCACTCCCGCCGGCTCCCCATCGACCAGAACTTCGACCCCAGGGGGGTCGGTGATGATCGGCAGCCGGGCGCTCGTGCGCGTCAGGACGAGATCGAGCGTCGTGATCTCGCCGGGCTCGATGCGGAGGCTATCGTCGACATAGCCCTCGTGACCGGCCAGGGTGACCTCCACTCTGGCGATCCCGGTATGCACTTCGATGGGAAAGAAGTTGGTGATGCCGACGAAGTTCCCATTCACCTCGACGCGGGCACCGGCTGGCTCGGTGCTGACGGCGATATAGCCGATGAGCTGTTTCTTCTGATCCTCGAAAAAATCGGTGATCTTGGGAGAGATCGTCTCCGAGTCCAGCGAGTAGCGTGGATTATCGAGCAAGATTTGCCGGAAGTCGTCGGCAGCGCCCTGAAGCTGACCGGCGTTGAAGAACGCTTGCGCCCGCAACTCGAGAGCGCGCTGTTCGATCTCCTGGATCTCGGGGGGCGGCTCGTTGCCCGCCCTTCGGTACTCGTCGACCTCATCGATGATCCGACCCAGGAACTCGATCGATTGAGACTGCCGCTGGGGATCGTCGAAAAGCTCCTGCGCCTCGGTGAGCTGCTGAGCCAACCGAAGAGCGAGCTCGTCGGTTGCGAGCAAACGGCTGTCGCGAACTTGACTCTGTGCGACGACCGCGAACAGAACGAGCGCTAGCCAGTTAGCGAAGATGAATAAGGGCTTTCGCCTTGTCGTCGTAAACATAGAGATCTCCTGACGCATCCACATCCAAGGACACCGGTTTTGCCAGGACTCCTTGACCGAGATTCTGGCTGGTCAACCGCGTCACGAACTGATAGCCGGCATCGAAGACCGCAACCGCGGCCTCATCCTCGTCGAGCACATAGAGGTAGCCGGCAGGGTCGAGGGCAATGTCCACGGCCTTCTTGAGATTGCTGGGGGCCCTCTGGGCCGGGATGCGCGCGAGGACACTCCCATCGGGGCTCAGCACATCCACGCCCCTCTCCTTCTTGTCAAGCATGATCACGTTTCCCACGGCGTCGACTTCCATCGTGAGAATCTCCCGCCGTTGGGCATCGGGGAACGCACCGACGAGCTCACCGTCACGCCGGAATCGCAGGACTTTCTTCTCGTCGTCGTCATAGACGTACACGTCGCCGAGGCGATCACGGACAGCGTTTCTGATCTTTTCCAATTGCTGCGGGCCTTTATCCGAGGGAACACGAAAGATCGCTGGCTTTCCCTCGATGGTGAGTCCCTTCTCGTTCGCCACCACCAGCTCGCCGCGGGCATCGACGAACAGACCGTGCGGATCGGCGGCGGCGAGACTGCCGGTGAACTTTCCCGCGCGGTCGAAGGAGATGACCCGGTCGCGACCTCGTTCGAGCATATGTACGCCCGATGGCGAGATGCGGACAGCAATGATGTCTTTGAAGTCGTCTTTGAGCCGGGGGTCGAACGTGGTTTCGCGGCGGAACGAGATCGGCTCTCCCATCATGGGATATCCGTAGAAACGGAAGAGAAGGGTAAGCCAGTCGAGCGCTTCCTCGGCTTCGGCGACATCGGGATGAAGGTTGCGCACCTCCTGGAACTGGGTCATGGCTTCCTCGGGATCGCCGAGCCGAACATAGCTCCTTCCGATTCCGAGTCGCGCCCCGGCAGTCCATTCCGAGCTCGGGTGCTCCGCCACGACCTGAAAATATGCATCGACGGCCGGCTCGAACTTCCCCTGGTGCTCGAGTGAACGACCGGTCGAGAACAGGGCCGCAGGAATCCAGGGGTTGCCCGGATACAGGAATACTCGCTGGTAGTTGGCGACGGCGTCGTCGATCGAGCGACCGGCCCGGTCGGAGCGAAACAATAATTCTCCGAGAAAATAGTAGGCTCCAGGAGCGGCGTCCGATGTTGGATAGGCTCGCAGTATCGTCTCGAAGTTCTCTTTGGCCTTGTCGAAATCCTCCTCCACGTCCAGGTAGTAGCGGCCGATGTGCAGGAGCGCGTCGTCAGCGTATTCGGTAGACGACATGGACGTGACGATTGCCTGGAAATCGTTCAGGGCCTGGCGATAGCGCTGCTGACCGTAGAACTGGATGCCGCTCTCCAGGTGCTGACGGGCGAGCTCGCTCGGCGCCTGCGAGCGTGCGGTCGAGCCACAGAGGCAGAAAGCGAGGAACGCGAAGCCGCGGTAAGCCGGTCGTAAGCTCATGGTCGTTGTCCTATGACATAGGTCGGTTTGCCGGGCTCGACTCGAATCTGTTGGGTGTCCATGGCGTTGCCCGGCCAGGTAAAGACGAACTCGTGAAGGCCTTCCACGATGGGTTTGTTCATGAATGGCGGCGAGCCTGCGGGGAAGCCATTGATGGTCACGGTACAGTTTCCGGGATTGGCACGAACGTTCACTCGTCCGAGAGAGGGAGTCGTTTGCGTGACCGTTTCCCCCGTTCGGATCGTCACTCTCATCGACTGATTCAAGAATACATCGGCGGCCACGAGCGCTAGGTCGTAGGTCGCGGGACGAAGCTCGATCCTCGGGCTAGCGGATTCCGGAGCAAGCACGTCTCGGCCTCGGTGAATGGCGACCGGGTAGGTAGAGTCGACGATGAACCTGCCGGGACGACCAAGGGGGGCGAGGACGATCGGGCTTCCCGGAAGAGGATCTGCAGCCGCGATCGCAATCGTTTGCGATTGATGCTCTTCGAGGGTGAGCACGATCTCGTGCTTTTCGGTCGTCGACAGTTCCAGACTCAGAGGCGTCACCCCATCGATCGTCTTGCCGTCGAGCCTGACCGAAGCGCCCGGCGGTGTCGTGACGAGCTCGAAGGTCCGCCTGGCCACCTCGAGTGCCAGGGAGAGAGGCTCGGGGGCCACCGACCCCAGGATTACTTCGCGTGAGGCCGGCACGAAACCATCCCGCCGAAGCTCTACCAAGACGGTGTCGTTTTCCTTACCCGAAATGGGAACCTCCACGCCAGCCGCGGTCGTCGTCAGGCCGATCGCCCTTCCGTCCACGATGATCGCTGCGCCCGCCGGCTCGGAGACGATGCGAAGGCGATGGGAGACCGTCGCCGGTCCAGCCGGCTCACGCGCGAACATCCAGTAGAAAATTGCCCCGATGCCCAGAACCGCAACGAAGAACAGGGCCCAGATCGGCGCCGCGAGCGCGCGAACCGCCGCGGTGGACTCACCACGAAGCTCACCGGTGTCGGCGGGTTTCGAGGAGACCGTTGCCGCCGAAGCAGAGCCCGTTCCCACGATCTCGGTCTCCGTCAGCTCGGGCCTTCGTCTTTCAGTCTCCGGTCCATAGATCTCGGTGAGCTCCTGTCGTATTTCCTGCAGCTGACGCGTGTCCCCCGACGATCCCTGGCTCTGCTCCAACTGCTGCCGGTAGAGCTCTCGTCCCGCCCGGCGAAGATGACGTCTCGCATCGTCGAGCTGCGGGTTTCCCTCGAGGAGGCTCCGCGCTTTTTCTTCCAGGCTTCGCCACTGCTTTCTCCGCGCGAGAGCGTCGAGCTCGTCCAATCCCTTCTGGGTGGCGCCCGAGGTGCGGGGCAGGGTCTTCCGGTAGACGGCCAATAGTTTTTCGAGCTCCTTGGCCATTTCGCCCGCAGTCGAGAAGCGATCATCAGCGTTCTTGGCAAGAGCTCGATCCAGCGCTCGTTGAACCTCCTGAGGAAGGTCTCGATTCGCCTCGATCACCGGGTGCGGGTTTTCGTGGACGATGTTGTAGAGAACGGCTGTTGCCGTATCGCCGGGGAACGGCCGTTTACCCGTCAGGAGCTCGTATAGGATGCAACCGGCTGAAAAAATGTCGGTACGCCCGTCGAGCTTCTCGCCGCGAATCTGCTCCGGAGACATGTAATGAACGGTCCCGAGCATGACGCCGCTCTTGGTGTAGGTATGGCCGCCTTCGAGTCGAGCGATACCGAAGTCCATGATCTTGACTTGACCGTTGTCGAGGTAGCGGAGATTCGACGGTTTCACGTCTCGGTGGACGACGCCATTCTGGTGAGCGAAGTCCAGCGCGCGGCAGAGCTGAATCACGATATCGAGCGCCTCGGCGAACGGCAGGCTCCCCTGCTCCACGATCGTGGCGACGTCGGCACCCTCGAGATACTCCATCACGATGTAGGGTTTGCCTATCCCGCCGAAGTTACCCAGCTCGTAGACCGTCACGATGTTCGGATGCGACAGTTTGGCCGCGGCTCTCGCTTCACGCTCGAATCGCCCTCGCGAATCCTGGTCGGAGATCGCGTCCGAGGTCAGCGTCTTGATTGCAACGCGGCGATCGAGCGCCGGATCGTAGCCTTCATAAACCGCGCCCATTCCGCCTCGGCCGAGTCTTCGCAAGACGCTGAATTTGCCGATGCGAACGTCCGTGTCCTTCTGAACCATTTAGAGCTCGTCCAAGTTTAAGGGGGAGCCTGAGTAGCCAGTGCTGGCGTCGTCAATTCACTCGAATCAGGATCGTGGTGATATTGTCCTCTCCGCCGCTTTCGTTTGCCGCCTTCACCAGCTCGTTTGCCCGCGACAAACCTTGGTCACCGCCGAGAACGATTTCGAGAATCTCGTCGTCATCGAGCATGGTCGTCAGTCCGTCGGAGCAGAGCAGAAGCCGGTCATCGACATCCAGGGAGAGGCTCTGCACATCGACTTCCAGGTCGGGCTTTCCACCCAGAGCGCGCGTCACCACGTTCCTTAGCGGATGCGTGCGCGCTTGCTCGCTGTCGATGACACCGGAGAGAACCTGCTCGTTGACCCAGGAGTGGTCGCTCGTGAGACAAGCGATCTCGCCATTACGGACCAAATAGAGCCTGCTGTCCCCCACGTGCGCTATCTCGGCGACGCCGTCGCCCAACAGGGTCGCGACCACGGTCGTGGCCATTCCCTCGCAATCGGCACGGGTCCGAGAGAACTCGAGAAGCCTTTGATTCGCGAAACGGATGGCGGTCTTGAGTCGATTGCCGTTCAGCGACAGGGTCTCGTCGATTCCGTAAGGCCAGGTGACGTCGGCGTCGCCCGACGTCAGTTTGACGAACTCCTCGATCGTCTCCACCGCGATCCGAGAGGCGACTTCGCCGTGGGCATGCCCCCCCATGCCGTCGGCCACGACGTACAGCCCCTCCTGGTCGTTCGAACAGTAGCTGTCCTCGTTGAGGGGTCTCTTTCTCCCGACATCGGTCAACGCGCGCGACTCGATTCGCATTCCGTGATGTTCCTTTTCACCGCCAGCGACCGGGTCGCCCTTTTTCGGCCGACGCGGCCTCGGCCAGACGTTTCCTCAACTCGGAGTGGTGCGGCATGACATTCAGCGCATCCTCGTAGACCCGTTTCGCGCGTAGGTGCATACCCGAACGGGTGTAGAGCGCTCCCAGCTGGAGACGCGGCTCGGGCTCCTGCGGGTGCTGAGCAATGGCCTGGGTCAAGAGCTCCGAAGCCTGCCTTTGTTTCGACTTGTCCATCGACAAGATGCGAGCGGCGGCGAGAACGTACTCGAGATTGTCAGGCTTGATTCGCATCGCCTCGTAGTAGAGCTTCAAGGCGGTCTCCCATTCCCTCGATCTCTCACGGGCCAATCCGCTGGTGTAGTAGCTCTCCGCCTCTTGCGCGGGTGTCTGTACCTTCCGCTGCTGCCTTTTATCATATTCGGCCCGCAGTTTTTCATCACGCAACTGGTTGTAGGCCTCGCTGATCAGTTGAAAACGTCGATCCGCCTCTTGCTTTTCGGCAGGATCCCGGAAACGATCGGGATGATTCTCGCGCGCCAGCTTCAAGTAGGCCTTCTTGATTTGATCGGGGCGAGCCGATCGGGCGACACCCAGAATCGCATAGAAATCTTCTTCCATGCCTACCCTACCCCGAGCGGCGAGTCATCTTTTGCGCCTGGCGTCGGACGACTTCGGGCACGTTTCGATCGCGAATCAGGATTTTCAAATCGCGAGCGGAGATTCTGGGCAGGAGCGTGGTGGAGACCTCTGGTGGGGTCTTGGGGTTCCGCACGAGCTCGTGGGCGACCTTGTAGCGCTTCGTCCATTCTCGCTTTCTTCCAATTTCGCGAAGGACGTCGGGGGCGACGTTGCGCATCTGGACGATCGCTTCGGCATCCGCCTGGTTCATCTTGGGGCTCGTAAGGACGGCGCTCCAGACGGTACGATTCCGATCGCGAATGAGCATCATCCTCGCCTCCCGTTCCCCTTTGAGAGCCTCGATCATCCTCTCGGCGACCGTCATTCTATAGATTCGCTCGAAAACGCTCTTCCTCGCCTCCTTGTCGTCTTCTCCCTCGTCCCCGGACCCCTCCCGCAGTCCATAGCGCTCCTCGGCCTCTTCGCGTGACCTCGGGGGCGGCTCTTGCTCTTCCGAGGGTCCCTTGCCGAGATCCAATTTCTTCGGCTGGCCGGACTGATCCGAAGGGACCGCGGACACCGCATGTTCCCCGAGCTTGAAATCATGCTTGAGCTCGTTCAGGCGGCGCGTCTGATCGGAGCTCAGGTTGGGGTTCGCTTCGAGCACATCGATGATGGGGGTATGGCGCAGAAGCCGCGTCTGATTGACGATCACGAACTCCAGGAGCGTCTCGGTCAGACGCGGAACCATGAGACGCACGGTCTCGTCGGGCGTGGTCTGGTTCCGTAGAATAGTTTGCCGAACGTCGTCCGATTCCGTGTGCTCGCCATAGAACGATAGTATCTCGGCGGGAGTCGAGGGATCCTGAAGCACGTTGACCAGGTCTTCGGCACCGACTACCAGAAGGCTCTGTCGCGCCCTGCTTCCGACGTCTTCGTCGCTGTCGCGCGTGAGGAGGAAGAGGAGCTCGACCTGGTCGCCGGGCGTGAGCGGCAGAGAGCCGGACGCGGCAGTCAGGCGAACGTCCCGGGAGATTCCTCCCTTTCTGAACTGGTTCACGAGTGGCGAGCTCACGCGTCTAT
>DASPGQ010000037.1 GCA_035620555.1 Vicinamibacteria bacterium | reverse complement strand
AAGTGCTCGACTCAGCGGTGACACTTTCTCCCATCGAGGCGCGGTGCGGTGACCCTCAGGTCATCGCCACCTGGGGCGATCTCGCGGAGATTCAGAACAAGCCCGCCGCACCCGATTCGATTCACTGGGGCGCCTCTCGAGCAGCACGTGACGTGCTCCTCGGGAACGTACGACGAATGCATGCGGCCGGGATCCCCATCGCGGTCGGCTCCAACGGTGGCAACATCGGAACACTCCAGGGTCCGTCCTTCCACCGCGAGCTCGAGATGCTGGCCGAGGCCGGTCTCACGCCGACCGATGTTTTGACCTGCGCGACGGCAAACGGGGCGCTCGCGCTCGGCGTTCTCGGCGATCGCGGCACGGTCGAAGTCGGGAAGCTGGCGGATCTCGTTCTGATCGGCGCGGACCCGAACGAGGACGTTTCGAGCCTGGCAATCATCGAGACCGTGCTGGTCGGTGGGGAGGTCGTTTTTTCTCGCGACCAGAATGCCAATGAAGGTGATCCATGAGCGCACCGCCAACAACTGGGCAGGTCAGAGGCCTGCCTCCCGAGGCCTATCAAGAAATTCCTGGGGAAGATTATCCTCCTTACGTCGACGCCAGCGAATCGCCTCCCGAAATCACGCCGCGCTCGATCACTCTCGGAGCTCTCTTCGGAATTCTCTTCGGGGCCGCCAACGCCTATTTGGGGCTGCGCGTGGGCCTGACGATCTCCACTTCGATTCCCGTGGCGGTCTTGACCGTTCTCGCCTTCGCCTTTTGGCGCGGTCGGCGTGACGGACAGAGCCGGATCCTCGAGGCGAACATGAGCCAGACGATCGGCTCGGCGTCGTCTTCCGTCGCTTCGGGCATCATCTTCACGCTTCCCGCGCTCTTCCTTTGGGGAATGGTTCCCGGTCTGGCGAAGATGACCGCCATCGCGCTCGCGGGCGGCCTCCTTGGCGTTCTGTTCATGGTGCCGCTGCGCCGGTTCCTGATGCGCGGAGAGCACGGTCGCTTGCCGTACCCCGAGGGAACGGCCTGCGCCGAAGTCCTCGTGGCGAGCGAGGTCGGAGGCGCCAAGGCAAGGGAGGTCTTCTTCGGGATTGGGGTGGGCGCTCTGTACCGATTGCTCCAAGGGGCGATGAACCTCTGGAGGGGAGAGGTGTCGACGCGGATCCCTCTCCTCCCCAAAGCCGAGCTCGGGCTGGAAACGAGCCCGGCACTCCTCGGGGTCGGCTACATCCTCGGCCCGCGAATCGCGGCGGTGATGGTGGGAGGCGGGCTCCTGGCGTGGCTCGTCATCATCCCCACGATCGCGTGGCTCGGCCAGGACTGGACGAGGCCTCTCTACCCCGAGATGGAGCAGCTCGTTCGAGACATGGCGCCTGCCCGCATCTGGACGAGGTACGTACGTTACCTGGGAGCCGGGGCCGTCGCGATGGGCGGCCTCATCACTCTCGTGCGCGCCCTGCCCATGATGGTCGGCGCGTTCCGGATCGGGCTGGCTCAAATCCGCGAGAGCTTGTCGGGGGCCACACCCGGGCAAGACGCGAAGATTCGAACGGACGCCGATCTGCCGCTGTCGGCAACGCTCGCGGGGGTTGGCCTCGTCGTGGCGCTCCTGGCCCTCGTGCCTCATGTGCTCGGGTTTCTCGAGACGGCAAGCCTGCGTGTGGTGGCGGCGATTCTCGTCGCCCTCTTCGCATTCTTCTTCGTGACCGTGTCCTCTCGCATCGTGGGAATGGTGGGGGTGACGAGCAACCCCACTTCTGGTATGACCATCGCGACGCTCCTGGGAGTGACGGGCCTCTTTCTCGTGCTCGGCTGGACGGACGCGACGGGTCAGGCTGCCGCTCTTACCGTTGGCGCCGTGGTCGCCGTCGCCGCGTCGATCGCGGGAGATACGAGCCAGGATCTCAAAACCGGATTCCTTCTCGGCGCGACGCCTCGACGCCAGCAGTTGGGAGAGTTATTTGGCATACTCACGTCCGCCTTTTTTGTCTGCCTGACGGTAACGGTGCTGGCAGAAGCTTACGGCTTCGGGACCCCGGAGCTGCCGGCACCGCAGGCGACCCTCATGAAGCTGGTCGTCGAGGGGGTTCTGTCACAGAACCTTCCCTGGGTGCTCGTCGGCATCGGGGCGGCAATCGCCCTCGCCGCGGAGCTCGTCGGAATCCCGTCTCTCGCTTTCGCGGTCGGGATCTATTTGCCTGTTTCCACCATGACCCCGGTCTTCATTGGTGGGCTCGTGCGCTGGCTGGCGGAACGAGGCGCGGGCTCCGAAGAGAGAGTGCGCGAACGTCGAGAGGGAGGCGTTCTCTTTGGCTCGGGTCTCGTGGGAGGTGAAGGGCTCCTTGGCGTTGCGATTGCCGCTTATGCCGTCGCCCGGACTCGGGCTCCCGAGGGCTTCGGAAGCGGGTGGGCCGGACCGTTCGAGCCGTGGTTTCCGCTAGTGCCTTTTGCCGTTCTGGTATGGCTCCTGTGGCGTGCGACGCGGGCGGGAGCTCACGGCTAGCTCGTCGTCATCAACCTGCCAGGGCTCGGGCGACTGCTTGCGGGAAGATCTCGATGACGTCTCCTTCGAGCCGAAGCGTGACGACCGGAAGCGAATCATGGTCCGTCTCCCCTCGGTTGATGATCACATAGGGCACTCCGCGCTTCGCGGCTTCGAGTGGAAACGACGCGGCGGGGTAGACGGAGAGCGTCGAGCCCAGGGCGACGACCAGATCGGCTTCGGCCGCGGCCTTGCCCGCACGAAGGAGGTCATCCCGCCTGAGGTTTTGACCGAAGCTGATGGTCGCGGGTTTCAGGAACCCAGAACATCGGCATCGTGGTGGCTTTCGTGTCTTGTGGAAGTTCTCCATGTGCGCCTCGGGGTCCGAACGTTCGAGACAGCTCAAGCACTCTACCCACAGGTTCGTGCCGTGCAGCTCGACGATCCGGTCCGGCGACGTCCCTGCGCGCGCGTGGAGGCCGTCGATGTTCTGGGTCACGACCATCGAGAGCCTGTCCGCCTTTTCCAGATCCGCTATTGCGAGATGGGCGGCGTTCGGCCTGGCCTCTCGAAAAGACGGCCAGGCTTCGAGCTTCTGGTCCCAGTACTCCACTCGTGCCGCCTCAGAAGCAAGGAACTCTTGCAGGTAGACTGGCTTACGGCGTTTCCACACTCCTTGGGGGCCGCGGAAGTCCGAGATGCCGCTCCCCGTCGAGATGCCGGCTCCGGTGAAGATAAGCACTTGCTCGGACGACTTCAGGAGCTCTACGAGATCGTCGAGCGGCGTTGCGATACCCATCAGTCGTTGTAATCCTGGCTCACGACGCGTTCGGGCTCGAAGAGGACGAGAACCGAGGGAGTCTCCTGGATCGATTCATAGTAGAGTCGGGCCTCCTCTTCGGTCTCGTAGTACCGGTGAATGATGCGCCAGCGATACGCCTCGGTGCGGGGGTCGTCCGCGCCGAGAAGATTTCCTCGGCCGTAGAGCATTACGGCGCGAACGTCCTGCCGGCCTCCGTCGACGCAAACGCTCATCCGCGGGTCCCGCGCCAGGTTGCGATGCTTGACGCTCCGAGCCGGGATGCTGATATACATGCGCCAGGACTCGTAGACGTACCAAACGGGGCTCAACTGGGGCATTCCATCCTTGGCGATCGTGGCCATGATGGCATGGAGGTTACGCTGCTCGAGAAAAGCGGCGACCTCTCCGGCGGACATGCTCGACATCGGCGGATGGGCGACTGTACGAATGACACCTTATAGCTCGCCATCGTAAGGGGCGCAATCATGGCGGGCGGGTAGGTTGTCGCGATGAGCCCGCGGCGCTGGTACACTGGTGGCAATCCAGGAGGCAGATCGATGCTCGCACGAATGGCCGGAGTTCTACTCGCGCTCGCCGGGGTGACGTTCGCCCAGGAAACGGGCTCGCGTCCCGACGAAGCAGCCGGGCAGGAGTCCTCTCAGGCGAAACCGATCGTCGCCGAGGAGAAGTTCTCGACCACCCAGCACCGCGCTCGAATCGGAGGCGCGACCGTTCCTTATACCGCCACCGCCGGCCAGCTCGTTTTGCGCCACGCGAACGGCAAGCCCCGAGCGAACGTCTTCTTCGTTGCCTACACTCGGGATGACCAGCGCGACCCGAGCTCGCGACCGATCGCTTTTGCCTACAACGGGGGCCCAGGCTCGGCCACGATCTGGCTCCATATGGGTACTCTCGGTCCCAAGCGGGTGCAAATGGCTGACGAGGGCTTCCAACCGGCGCCACCATTCCGGCTGGTCGACAACGAGCACTCGCTCATCGACGTCAGCGACGTCGTCGCCATCGATGCCGTTTCCACCGGCTTCAGCCGCGCGGTCGAAGGCGAGGATCCGAAGCAGTTTCATGGCGTGCAGCAGGACATCGAAGCTTTCTCGGAGTTCATCCGTCTCTACATCACGAAGTTCGATCGCTGGGCTTCCCCCAAGTATCTGCTCGGCGAGAGCTACGGCACGGTACGCTCGGCGGGGGTCTCGGCGCACCTCCAGGGCGAGCACGGGATCGAGCTGAACGGGATCATTCTCGTTTCGTCGGTAATCAACTTCATGACCCTTCGGGATGCACCCGGTAACGACATCCACTACGCGAGCTTCCTTCCCACATACACGGCCACGGCCTGGTATCACAAGAAGCTTCCTTCGGATCTGATGGGAGATCTCGATCTGGCCATCGATCAGTCGCGCAGCCTCGCTTTCGGTGACTACCTGCTCGCCCTCACCAAAGGTAACCGACTCTCATCGCTGGAGCGCGAAGAAATGGCGGCGAGACTCGCTCGGTTCACCGGGCTATCGGCCGACTACGTGGCGAGCGCCAATCTGCGCGTTAGTCCCGCTCGGTTTCGCAAGGAGCTCTTGAGGAACGAGCGTCTCATGGTGGGACGCCTCGACAGCCGCTTCACCGGCATCGACGCGGACGCCGCGGGGGAGCGGCAGGAGTTCGACCCGTCGAACACGGCCCTCCAGGGCCCGTACACGGCTCTGTTCAACGACTACGTCCGTAACGAGCTCGGGTGGGAGTCCGACCTCCAGTACTTCACGAGCGGAGACGTGCGCCCCTGGGACTATAACACCCAGCACCGGGCCGAGTACCTCAACCTCATGGAGCCGCTCCGCACGTCCATGGCGAGAAATCCATTCCTCGAGATCTTCGTCGCCAACGGATACTACGACATGGCGACGCCCTTCGCGGCTACCGAGTGGACCTTCGACCATCTCGGTTTCGAAAGCACGTACCGGGAGCGGGTGCAAATGGCTTACTACGAAGCGGGCCACATGATGTACATCCACCCGGAGATGCTCCAGAACTTCAAGAACGACCTGGCGGAGTTCATCGAAGCGACCCGTACGTCGACGCCGGTTTCACTGACGAGCCCGACCGAGCCCCAGTGACCGCGAGGCATCACCGAATCCGTGTTGGCAGATTACTCATCGAAGCTGTAACGAATGCGATAGAAGTCTTCGAGCAGCTCTCCCACGTAGCGCGCGACGAGCGACGGAGGCTCCTGGTCGATCACGGCACGCCGGATGAGTCCCGCGATTTGCGGCATATGCTCTTCCTCCAGGCCCTGCCGAGTGATCTCTTGAGTCGAGATCCTCGCTCCCTCCGTCTGCCCGCCAGAGTCATTTGAAACCTGCTGGCTCTTCGAGATCAGGATGTTGGCTTCTTGACATCTCGTTTCGAACGCATTCCCGTCGATACCGTCGAGCGCGAGAAAGATCTGGTGGGTTTGCGTGTAGCCGCGTCGTGCGGCCAGAACGCGAAAGCCCTCGGCTTCGAGCGCCTTTCCGAGAGCCTTCGCGTTTTTGACCGCGCGTGGTGCCAGCTCGCTCGCGAAGGCGAGCATCTCCGCGAGAACGTGGGCGGTGGCAGCGTATTTGTTCTGATCACGGGTTCTTATGAGCGTTGGGTAGGAGACCGACAGGACTCTTTCGGCCAGATCCTGGCGGTTCGTCACAATCAGTCCCCCCACCGCCCCGGAGAGAGACCGGTGAGTACTCAACGTCAGCAGGTCCGCGCCCTCGCCGAGCGGGTCCTGGAAGATCCCGGCGGCGATCAGTAAACCCACGTGGGCGCCGTCGTACAAGAGCAGGCTCTGCGATTCGTCGGCGATCTCGCGTAGCTCACGGACCGGGTACGGAAAAAGCACGTTGCTTCCGCCGATCACCACGACCCGGGGCTTCAACTCGCGCGCGAGTTGAAGAGCCGCCTCGACGTCCACCTCGAAAGTATCGCCGTGTATTGGCAGCTCGCAGACTTCGAGTCTCGCCATACCCGAGGGCCTGGAGGCGTCGTCGCCGAAGTTCCCACCCACCTCGAGCCGCTGGGAAAGGATGACGTCGCCCGGCCTCGTCAGCGCCAAGAGCGCCGACGCGTTGGCCATGGACGTGCTCACCGGACGCCAGTCGACGTACGAGGCGCGAAACAGCTTTTTCGCGAGGGAGATGAGGATGGCCTCGATCTCGTCGATGTAGACGTTCTGCCTCGCCGCAGGATAATCCTTGTCGCCGGGGAAGCCCTCGCTCACACGCGTCGCGAGATCCGAGGCCAGGAGACGACGGGCGCGTCGTGACATCACGGTCTCCGCGGCGTCGAGATTCAGGCACTTCTTGCCGCGCCAGCTCTCGTGATCTTCCACGAGCCGCCTCACCCGTTCGGCGATCTCGTGGGCGGACAGGCCTTGGAGCTTCGATTCGACCGCCTCCAGATAGTCGGCGGTCTTGCGGGTGAACTTGCCGTCGCGTACCGACATCCTGCCAGAAATCATAACAGCAGGAATAGCAGAGTACACTTGGAGTCGATTGAGATGGGTTCAGAAGTCTCGTGGCCAGAGCCGTGGCGGCACGATCGATTACGGGTCCCGCCACGGCATTGAGCACCAAATTGCGTTAGGAGGAATCATGGGGCCTCTTCGACTGTTCATCTGTTTTCTCTTCGTCGCTGGACCGGCTGCGACGCAGGAGCCTTGGTGGCCTTCCGAGTGGGGTCCCGATGACGAAAGGGGCGCGAGCAACCGGGTGACCGCCGATCGCGTGCTCGAGGCGGCGCGGCTCATCGTGCGGGGGAAGATCTACCCCTTGGGACGCGTCTACGAGCTCGGCATGCCGATGTTCGGAAACCGCCACTTCAGCCTGACGATACCGGGACGGCCAACCGGGGGGCCTTTCGGCGAGAACCAGCTCGTCTACAACGACGAGATGGTGTCCGGCGAGATCGGCCAGGTCGGAACGCAGTTCGACGGGCTCGGCCACGTCGGCACTCGCATAAACGGGGAGGATGTCTTCTACAACGGGTTCAAAAACATCGGCGGGACTTACGGGCTCGAAAAGCTCGGGGTCCAGAACGCCGGGCCCTTTTTCACCCGGGGAGTCTTGCTGGACGTCGCCCGCGCCAAGGGGGTCGACCGACTCTCACCCGGCTATATCATCTCGGTAGCCGACATCGAGGAGACGCTCGAGCGCGAGGGAATCGAGCTCCGAGAGGGCGACGTGGTTCTCTTTCGCACGGGCAACGGCCCGCTCTGGATGACCGACAACGAAGCTTACACGGCGTCGAACCCGGGACCCGGCGTGAGCGCGATCCGGTGGCTCGTCGAAAAGAAAATCGTCATGACGGGGGCGGATACGAGCAACGTCGAGGCCGTGCCCGGTGAGAATCCCGATATGGCTTTCGAGGGCCACCAATGGCTGATGAACCGAAGCGGCGTGCACAATCTCGAGAATCTCGATCTCGAGGAGCTCGCCGCCGACGAGGTGTACGAGTTCGCTTTCATCTTCGCTCCTGTACCCCTGAAGGGCGCTACCGGCTCGCCGGGAAATCCGATCGCCGTTCGCTAGCGACAGGCACGGAACGTCACGGGGTCAATGTGGTCTCGAACAGACGCACGAGCCGCTCGGCGTCGACCTCGCGGCAGACGTTGACCTCGGGTTGGCCGCGCCAGGGGGCCCATTCCTCGGCCCGGGGCCCGATCGCAGCGATGGTCTGACCGATGGCGATGCCGTCGGTAGCCACCCGGACCCGCGCTTTCTCGGTTACGAAGAGGCTCGGGTCGACGAAGTAGGCAACCGCCGACGGATCGTGAACGTAGAACCCACCCGTTACCGCGATCGATTCGTAGAATCGTCGATAAAAGCGGGTGATGCGGTAAATGAAGCCACCGAGTCGAGGGTCCTTCTTCGCCATACGCGAAAGGACGTCATCGGTCAATCGCACGCGCGTCGTCACATCGAGACCGACCATCGTGACCCTCCAGGGCGCCGTAAAGACGATGTCGGCAGCGTGGGGATCGCCCGAGACGTTGGCTTCCGCGACCGGTGAGACGTTTCCGCTCACGGAAACCGCACCTCCCATGAGAACCACCTCTTTCACGAGCTCCGGCAATCGAGGTTCCACCGCCAGCGCCAGTGCGAGGTTGGTGAGGCGGCCCAAGGCGAGCAGGGTCACTTCTCCGGGATGTTTCCGAGCCGTTTCCACGATGAATGATGCGGCATTCGTCTCGATGGCCTTTTCCGGTTGGCAGGGGAGCATCGATGTTGCCGAGACCGTCGGCGCCGTGGACGAATTCGGGAGGTGGTCGGAGAGGTACGACCCACGGATGCTCGGCTCCGCGCGCCACCGGGATCCTCGCTCCGGCGAGCTCGACCAGACGCAATGCGTTCAGCGTTGCTACGTCGGTCTCCGCATTTCCGAAAACGGTCGTTATCCCCAGGACGTCGAGGGACGGCGAGCGCAAGGCGAACAGGATGGCCATGGCGTCGTCGATGCCGGGGTCGGCGTCGATGAGAACCTTTCGAGGCTCGGAATCTTGCTGAACCGCGGTCGCCGGGTCTGCGAAGATAGGAACGATCGTCCCGACCAGGATGAACCCGAGAAACCGACTCATGGGCGAACCGGGAGATTTGGCGCTTTCGTCATGCCCGCGGGCGCGGCATCACCATGTTCATGATGCCGATGGAAAGAGCCGCGCCCAGGATGGCCCACACGATAGGGAAGCTCCCAGAGGCGCCAAAGCGGAACACCAACGGAAGCCCGAAGTTTCGCGCCAACCACACGCCGGCGATCGAACCGACGAAGCCGGCTGCCATCGACGCAACGAAGCCCACACCCGAGCGACCGAGCAGTCCGCGGGCGAGGCCGCCGACGATTCCGGCCACCGCCAGGAGAATTCCCACCTCGCCGAAGCTCACGCATCACCTCCTGAATTCTGCGGTGGCGGAGACCAAGCCCGTTCGCCGTGTTCTCCGGGTCACGACGTTCATCGCTCGAGCGCGACCTTTCCACTTTTCATCACGAATCGGACTTTTCTGAGAGCGGTTATGTCTTCGGCCGGATTACCCTCGACCGCGATCAGATCGGCCAATAGCCCCACCCGCACGCGACCGACATCGTCCTGCATGTTGAGCACGTCGGCATTTACCGAGGTCGCCGCTTGGAGCGCCTGCGTGGGAGTCATCCCGTAGGCGACCATGAGCTCGATCTCTCTCGCGTTGTCGCCATGGGGGAAAACTCCGACGTCGCTTCCGTTGCAGATCGTCACCCCGGCGTCGAGCGCCGCTTTGAACGAAGCTCGCGCCTCGCGAATGCGCTCGGGCTCGGGGTCGATGTCCTTTCTCCAGCCCGCGTATTGCGAAACCGCATCGCCTGCCGCCAAAGTTGGACAAAGGGCCACGCCGCGCTCCGCCATCAGGCGAAACACCTCCGGGGTTCCGGCGTAGCCGTGCTCGATCGTTTCGACCCCGGCGAGAGCGGCGCGTCGCATGCCCTCGGGTGTTCCCGCGTGGGCCACGACGGGCCGGCCGCTGCTCTTCGCCGTCTCCACGATGAGGGTGAGCTCATCGAGCGAGAAAGTCGGCATCGACTCGCCGTTCGGACCCCATCGGTAATCGGCGTAGACCTTTACCCAGTCCGCCCCTTTGCCGATCTGATCGCGCACGACTCGAACGAGCGCATCGACGCCGTCGGCCGGCTCGGCGCCTAGCGGCACGTTCCACTCCGGGTCGAATCCCTTGGGCCCGTAGCTTCCCGTCGCCACGATGGCACGGCCAGCAACCAGCATGCGCGGACCGGGTATGATGCCCTGTTCGATGGCCTGCTTGATTCCGACGTCGGCGTAGCCGGCGCCCTCCGAACCGAGATCGCGAATCGTCGTGAAGCCGGCGAGGAGCGTGTCGCGAACGTGGTTCGTCGCCCGGACGACCCGCAGAGCACGGGCCTCCTGAAGAACCTGCTCGTTCCACGAGGCTTCGTCGTAGGCATGAAGCAGAACGTGGGAGTGAGCGTCGATGAGCCCGGGCAGAATGGTTGCACCACCGAGGTCGAGTCTCTTGGCGTCAGGGGGGGCGGTGACCATCACCTGCGGGCCGGCGGCGGCAATGCGCTCGTCTTCGACCAGGACAACCCACCCGGCGTGGAGCGTCTCGCCGTCGAAGACCCGCGTCGGCTCGAGGACGAGGGTGTCCGCCATGCTAGTGGCCGCGAGAAGACACGACGCGACGAGAGAAAGAGGCTGTTTCAAGGGTGGTCTCCTCGAGGCGTTTATGTCACAAAGGCGAAGTCGTTACAATTCAGAAGCAGCACGGACAAACGCGATCTCGTCGGGTCGGAGTAGCGGCCCCGCCTGTTCGGGATTAGGATCGGCCAATGAAACCGCGGAGCTTCATTCCCCGCGACACTGACCCGGAGGCTAATGAGATCCAAACGCGGGCATATCGCCGCATGGGCGGCGTCGGGCGAATCGCGGTGATGTTCCGGCTGACAGCCATGACGAAGAGAAACGCCGCCGCCGGCATCCGTGAGCGTCATCCCGATTATGACGAGGAAAGGGTTCGAGTGGCCCTCTGTCGCCTCCTGTTTGGTGATGAACTGACTCGGCGCGTGTTCGGGATTCGAAAGCTCCCGGTTCCATGACGCCCGAAGAGAGGGCCCTTCTCGATGTCGTACGGCTCCTCGAAAACCTCGGAATCCCATACATGATCGTTGGCTCGGTGGCCAGCAGCCACCATGGTCGTCCCCGGGCGACCCACGACGCGGACGTGGTCATCGACCCTTCTTCCTCATCGCTTCAAATGCTGCTCGGGCGTCTTACCGAGTCTGGCTTCTATGTGGACGCCGGACGAGCGCGACAGGCTCTGGCTTCGCGGACTCAGTTCAACGTGATTGAAACTCACAGCGCCTCGAAGATCGATTTGATCTTACGTAAAGATCGACCGTTCAGCCGGGAGGAGTCGAAGGCGCTACCCGGCTGACATCGGAGAAGGCATGCGGATCTCATTGGCGACGCCAGAGGACACCGTGCTATCGAAATTGGAATGGACGAGGAAAACCGGTGAGTCCGAAAGACAGCTCCATGATGCCGCTGGCGTCGTCGACGTCCATCCCGACCTCGATCGCGCCTACATCGAACGATGGGCGAAAGAGCTTGGCGTCATGGATCTTTGGGAGCGAGTCCTCGAAGGCCGCTCGTGATTATGGCCCTTCCCGCCCGAGGCCCCTACCATTATCCATCCCCAGGCAACCCTCACCGCTCGTGCATCTCTGTCACCCGAGGCAAATCGTCAGGATGCTGATGTCCTGACACAATTTGTCGCGGTGTCCGACCCGTACTACTCTCTTGCCAGGAGAGGGAAACGCCATGGCAACCACGATGGGACGACCCGCCGAGACCGAGTATCACCCGTACTATCGCGGCTACGTGAGTCTGGTCACCGAGGACGATGTGATCGACGCTCTCGAACGGCAGATCGACGCGCTACGGAAGATCGCAGCCGCCGCCTCGCCCGAAAAAGAGACATTCCGCTATGCTCCCGAGAAATGGAGCATCCGGCAGTTGTTCGGGCACCTGATCGATGCCGAAAAGGTGTTCGGCTATCGAGCCCATTGTATCAGCCGGGGTGAGCAGGCAGCGCTCCCCGGCTTCGACGAGCAGACCTACGTCGCGAAGTCGCGCTATGCGGAAGTGCCTCTTTCCGAGCTCGTGGAAGAGCTCGCGCTTTTGCGGCGAACGAATGTGATCTTGTTCCGCCGCGTCGATGACGAGCCCGGAGGCTGGAAGCGAACGGGCAACGCGAACGGGGCCAACATTTCCCTGCGTGGCCTCGCCCATGTCGTCCTCGGCCACGCGAGACACCACATGGGTGTGCTTCGCGATCGTTACGGCGTTACGGCGTAACCCGCTTCACCGGCGGGCAAGCTACCGCGATCCTGGGCCCTCGCGTCACCGGGAGTTGCCGTTGTCCATGTCGGACACGATGAGCCAGCGGCCGGTAGTATCTTTGCGAAGCGTGAGCGTGAACTTCCCCGAGTCGGGATCGCCTTCCTGCCGAGCAAAGCCGCCGATGATGTACCCGACGGATCCTTCCGTCGCGAACGCGAAAGCGCGAAGAGCGAGCGGGCCGCCGCTGTCCGAATAGCGCTCGCGGATCGCATCCCGGCCGCGGACTGGAGGAGCTCCGGGCGAGAGGACGAAACCGTCCTCGGCAAACAGAGCGGCCAGCGCGTCGGCGTCCTGGTTTCGCCATGCGACCTCGTAATCTCGGAGAACCCGTGCGAGCGAGTCGGGCAGCGTGACGCTTGGTTGCTCGGACGGGCTGGACTCCTGCCCGACGAGCGTGCCCGCAAGCACGAGAATCAAGAACATACGCAGCTCGATCATGGCACCCTCCACCCTGAACTTGATACGCGTGGTTTATCGATGTCTCATCGTTTATGCTTTGTCAACCCCTTTCGGGTAACGGAGACCGCTTGATCGGACGCACTCTCGCGCACTACCGCATCGACGCCGCACTGGGTGCGGGCGGCATGGCGGAAGTTTTCCGAGCGACCGACATGAAGCTCGGGCGCGAGGTCGCCCTCAAATTGCTCCCCGCGGACATGGCGACTGACCCCGAAAGGCTCGAGCGGTTTTCGTCCTTGGGCCGGCGCGCATCGACGAGCGGGGGGCGGAGGAGGCAGTCCCCAGCAATCGGGACGTGAAAGTGGATCAGCGAGCAGCGGAGGCTCAGAGATCCGTCGCCGTTCTACCGTTCGTCAACCTGAGTGGAGATCCGGATCAGGAGTACTTCAGCGACGGGATGGCCGAGGAGGTGCTCAATGCCCTGGCTGCGGTACCAGGCTTGAGGGTTGCCGCACGGACGTCTGCTTTCTCGTTCAAGGGCCGGAACCTGGACGTGCGCACGATCGGAGAGGAGCTCGACGTGGCCCACGTTCTCGAGGGCAGCGTGCGAAAGGCCGGCTCGCGTCTGCGCATCGCGGCTCAACTGGTGAGCGCCGACAACGGCTATCGCGTGTGGAGCGAGGTCTTCGACCGCGAGATGACGGATGTATTC